>JAFZRD010000168.1 GCA_017620055.1 Lachnospiraceae bacterium | reverse complement strand
GGTACCTCCCGCAAAGAATACGACCATACCCTTTTCGAAGTATTTATTGGCCCGATCCTTTGAAAACAGCTTCGTGAAGCTTCCGATCTCGAACGGTGTGAGTATGTTCGTCTTCATCCCTTCGGATCTGAATATCTCGGATACGTAAATGCAGTTCATTACGGTTGCGAGCATCCCGATCTGATCGGCCTTTGTACGGTCGATCCTCTCGCTGCTCCTGCCTCTCCAGAAGTTCCCGCCGCCTATCACTATACCGACCTGCGTTCCTGACGAGACAAGTTCTTTGACCTGAACTGCCACTGCTCTTACGGTATCTTCGTCGAATCCGGTCTTCTTGTCACCGGCAAGCGCCTCGCCGCTAAGCTTCAGCAATACTCTCTTCATATATCAACCTGTATTAACCTTCCGTAAAGAAACTTGAAGGGCTGACCTCTGCGTAGCACTGAGAGCACAGACCTTCGATGGCTGCACCGTTGTTGATCTGGATCGATTTGCTCTTGATGTTGCCCATGATGATCGATGTGGAATCAAGAACAACGGGACCTCTGACATCGATATCGCCCTTAACGGCACCGGCAAGGACCGCACTCGTTGCGGACATGTTGCCTTTGATCACGGTACTCTGTCCGACCTTGATCGATCCGTTGGAAACAACTTCACCTATGATACGTGCGCCGTCGGCGAAAATCTCTTCAGCCTTGGAATCGCCTTCTATGTTACCCGTGATGTTAAGCTTGCCGGCAACCGTAACGTTACCCTTAACCGTTCCCATGATATCGAGCGATCCGTTCGTCTGTATGTCACCGGTGACAGTCATTCCGTTAGGGATGACACCGGTCTCGTTTGCACCCTCGGCGATCGTGTTGATCGGAGCGGGAGCTTCCTGTGTCTGTGAGAATATGGGCTCCGTAACCTGATTGGGAACTTCGGCCTTGGGAGCTTCCTGTGAGAATATAGGCTCTGTTACCGTTGTAGCGGGAGCAGGTGCCTCAGGCTCGGGAGCAAATATGGGTTCAACTACCGGCTTCGGAGCTTCGTCCTTGACGGGTTCGGGTGCGAACACGGGCTCTGCGGCCGGCTTGATCTCTTCCGTATATACGGGGATCTCGACCTGTGCCGGTTCGGGTGCCGCGGCTACAGGCTCTGCCACAGGTGCGGGAGCGGGTGCCGGTGCAGGCTCGACAGCTGCGGGAGCGCTTTCCTTGGCAGCTTCAAACATGGGCTCTGCCGCAGGTGCAGCATCTGCCTCGTCAAGACCCTTGATAAGCTCGGCAAGATCATCCTGTCCGATGGGCGCTGCGGATTCCGTTATGGTATCCACCATCTGAGGTGCAGCGGCAGCGCCGCCCTCTTCGGGCATCAGTTCATTGACCGCCTGTGAAAGATCGTCCTTAAAATCCTTGAAAAAACTCATTTTGCTTCCTCCATTCAATTATTATTTAATTAATCCCCGACAATATAGTGTTGTATCGTCATTGTTGTATCATCAATGGGCTCTATCGGGATCCCGCTCTCCTGTATCGCTTCAATGATCTTCGGAAGCGCTTCCACGGTGCTCGTCTTGTTCGACAGGTCGTGGAACAGTATCATGGCTTCCTCATACTCATTAAGATCGGCAAGCGAGTTCTCAATGATCTTGTCCGCGGGGAGCATGGGATTTGTAGCATCCCCCGCGACAACGTTCCAGTCAAAGTATACCAGTCCCCTCTCATCGAGTACCTTGATGAATTCCTTCATTGGGATCCTTGACACACTGTTGCTGGAGCCGCCCGGAAATCGGTAATAAACGGGTTTGACTCCCGTGACATCATATAGCAGCGAGGATATCTCGTCGAGGTCTTTGGTGAACGCTTTGACCGAGGAGTATATCTCGTTGTATTTGTGAGAGTATGAATGCATGCACAGAACGTGGCCTTCATCAACGATACGTTTATACATCTCCTGAAGTTCGGGATTGGTCGTCCCCACTACGAAGAAGTTGCCCTTCACATCGTATTCGTCGAGGATATCGAGTATCTTGGCTGTATTGGCGCTCGGGCCGTCATCGAATGTCAGATAGACCTTTTTCGGCCATGCGGTTCTGGCACCCTCGCCCGTGCTCTGCCTGTCAATTGCCCCAATATCTATGAGCGACAGTTCATTACTGATCGCGCTTACGGCGCTTGAGAGTTCATCGACGGAAGAATTGACCGAGCTGACCTTCTCGATAAGACTGTTCTGGTTCATCGTTATGTGTCCCATCTCTTCTTCGATGGCGTCTATCCTCTTATCCTCATCGGATATCATGATAAACAGTGCGACACACAAGGCAAGCGCGACCAGAAATACCACATACGGTCCGAATATGAGAAGTTGTTTCAACCTTCGCACACGCATACCCTTCCCCCATACGTTACATATTATAGAGGTTTTTATACCCGCTTGCAACAAGATATTGTAGTTTTATGCAAGTTTGTAAATGTTTAACGATGTTATTTTATAAGGGTGGGAGTCATGAGAGATAAAAAGAACGCCTGCCGTATGGCAGGCGCTTATATCATATGAATTGTGAATTGATCAATAACCGTATTCCTGTGCCCAGTAGCATGTGCCGCCGTCATCTTCGTAGATACCGATGGCAACCTTTGCGAACTCATCGTAAAGAATGTTGTCTCTGTGTGTAGGGCTGTTCATCCAAGCTTCAACTGCATCTGATGCGTTATCGAAACCGAATGCGAGGTTCTCGCCACCCTGGATCTTACTGTTGACTGTGTACCACGCCTTGCCGTTAGGACGTGTATGTGAGAACTTCTGTGAGCACTCTTTAGCTCTAACCGAGCAGACCGTCTCAAGGTTCTGATCCCACTTGAGGCTGTCAAGACCTGCCGCTGCTCTCTCTTCGTTAACCTGATTATAAGCTTCAAGAGCTTCTGCGCGGAGTCCCGTATCAACATCGGAAGCATTTGAAAGAGCAACTGCTTCGCTGTCGAGATATGTAACTTCTTCACTCTGGATCTCTGCAAGTGAACGCTTAGCGAATTCGTCGTAGAGGCCTGTCTTGCTACCGCCTGCTATTCCGAAATACGCTGCCGCTGATGCTACCAGCAATCCTCCTGCAGCTAAACCGGCTATCAATTTCTTATTCATAATTCGAACCTCCTAACATCGTCTGTGCACGCGCACAGATACACACATTCCTTCGGTTACTTAGATTATGTCACATAATCCTATGAAATGCAACACTTTTTTAAAAAAATATTACATTTATTTTCTCATGTGACGAAAACGGTTCTTTTCTACCCGATTTTCCTATTCACTAAATAAGACGTATCATCTGTCCGAAATGGTCCAGGATTTTTAAAAATTATTCTTCATATTCGTCATAGTCGTCATATTCATAGTAATCCTCATCCTCGACATCATATTCCCCGACGGGCGGCACATGCGATACCCTCGGTTTTCTGACGAAGATCGCCATGAAATGGCTGTGATGGATGATGAAGATCGCGACGATCATGAATATATGGGCTATGAACGTTGACACGAGCACCCCGTTGCCCACGAGGAGATAATCAGACGTAAAGCCTGTATATGCCATAAATGCGGTATATGCCAGTCCGAGGATCAGCAGGGGGAAGTTGGAAAGCGCCTCAAGGAACGTTTTGATCGTTTCCCTGAACGAAACATCGAAATAGATGAAACGTCCGATCATCAGGCCGAGAAAATACATGATGAAGCCGTCATAATTGTCATTCTCGTATATGAACTTGATATACATGAATATCAGTATCACATATACCATTCCGAGGATCCTTATGCTGCCCCTGTCGCCCGTTGTCATCTTGTGAAGCGGGATCAGGAGCCTGTCCAGTATATTGTTGACCACTATGGACAAAAGGATCAGGAACAGCAACAGGAAATCCTTGTACTGATCCCAGAATTCCCTGAATGACGAACCTCCCGGAACAAATCTGTCTATCAGATAATAAATCGCAAGAAAAGACAGTATCGATGCTCCCGAGAATACCATCTCGTAAAATCGCTGGATGGTGTTATTGGCTTTCTCGTAGTAGAACTGTCTCCTCTGGCTCCTGTCGACGAATCTCGCCTGGCAGAAGACTATCATCAGTATATAGAACACGCATATGACCGAGAACGCAAGGGCAAGCGCGAGAAACATGAGCATGCTCTTAACGTCGGTATAATGCTCCCAATACTCCTCAAACGTCATAGCCGCTCCCCTATCTGCATATGATCTTTGCTATCTCTTCAAAACCGGCTCCCGCGGGTATCGTATGATCACCCGTTGAGATCCTCCTGTCATAACCGTGCGCACACAGATATGAGTTGAACTCCGCGGCATTCGTTATGACGCCTGCAGCCTTAAGCTGGTTGCAGACTGTCTCCGAACCGCTTCCCTTCGTAACGTTTATCGTGGCGCCCTTGCCCGTTCCAGAAGGAGCCGGAGTCTTCGTGGGTGCCGGCGTGGGTGTCGGTGTCGGTGTAGGTGTAGGTGTAGGCGTCTTGGTCGGCTTTGGAGTCGGTGTCGGCGTCGGTGTTGGCGTCGGCGTCGGTGTAGCTGTCGGCGTTGGCGTTGGTGTCGGCGTTGGTGTTGGTGTCGGCGTTGGAGTTGGCGTTGGTGTCGGCGTCTTGGTCGGCGTTGGTGTCGGCGTTGGTGTCGGCGTTGGTGTCGGTGTCGGCGTTGGTGTCGGCGTTGGCGTTGGCGTCGGTGTTGGCGTCGGTGTAGGAGTTGGCGTTGGAGTTGGCGTTGGTGTAGCTGTCGGCGTCGGCGTCGCGGTCGGTGTCGACACGAGCGTACGGTCCTCCTCGACCATGCCGAGCTGGGCCGCCCTCTCCTTGATCTCCTCGTCGGTCATCGACTCTTTTGTGTTTTTCGAAAGAGCGAGGCCCATCACGACAGCGGTCACCGCAATGCCGATACCAAGGCCTCTGAGATAATATTTGAGTTTCATGATTTTACCTTACTTAAAAAGATCCAATACCAGCTTGACTTCCCCGACCCCGAGTCCGAGTGTCTTGGCTATCTGCACGGTATCAAGACCCTGCTGCGCCATTGCCAGTATCTTGTCGTTATTGTTTGCCGGAGCCTGTGTGTCGTCTCTTCCCATCGCCTCGAAATCTGCCGTTGTTGCGGCACCTTCGGCGGGTGATTCGACGTTCACGATGTTTCCGCCCTTATATGCCCCGCCCGACAGGATATCGTAAACAACCTTTTCCTTCAGGGGTTCCGGCGCATCGGCGGTTATCGCTTTGGCTATAGCGTCTTCGGGCTTGTCGATCCCGAGAAGCTGTGCCTCAATCTTTGACTGTGTCAGTGCGATACCTTTTGACTTGGGTGATTTTCCGGTCGCGGCAGCGGCCGGGCCGTTCTCAAACACGACGGGCTTGGCATCGGGTATCTCTATGTCGAACACGGACTTCTGCTCGTTCGTCAGTCCCTTCTGTGATACGGAAGCAACGCTCATACCGCGAAGGAGCGTCTCGGATGCATCCATCGCATCATGCGAGATCGTCTCGATCTTGCTCACCGCGGCATCCGCCTCCCTGATCGTGTTGGAAAGAGCGGTCTGCTTGTCCTTGAGCATATCATAGAGGAACATCACTTCCTGATGATTCTTGTTGATCTCCTCGAGCACGGTCCCGGCGTATTCGCCGACTGCCATGATCTTCTCGTTCGACACTTTCTCGAGTGAACGCTCGGCCTTGTCAACGGCGAACTCAACCGTCTCGTTCGTAGCCTCGCCGACCCTCAGTCTCATGGTGTCGACTTCCTGCTCAACGAGACGCCTTGCCTCTTCTTTTTCGGCAGCGATCTCCCTGGAGGACTTCTTCATCGGAACCTCCGGCATCAGAAAGCTTATTACAAAAATAATCACTCCCGTTGCAAGGAGTGCTATTTCCATCGGTGTCATTCTACCCTCCCAGACTGCATAATGACGATCAAATGGTTATATTGAATCCGCCCGTATTGAGAGGAATGACTATTCCTTCATCCGGGACTTCGTTCTTCTTCTTGGTGTTGCGGGTCGAGAAGTACTTGTTCCTGCCTTCTTCCTTGGCATCATGCTCGGTGCCGGACTTGTCGGCATTGTCCTTCGTATGAACGGTCTTGACGTTTGAATCGTCGTGCTTCTCGATATTCTCCTGAATCAGGACATGCTGTGTCTGCGGATGATCGTTCTCGTTCTGTTTGATGACCGAGAAGTCCATCGCACGCATGACCATGTTGTTGTTCTCAAGCGGTGATATCATATCACAGTCCTCTTATGCGAACATCTGCGCCTTCTTTGACAAACTTGCTGTGCTGGACAGCGGTCGAGATCGTCGTTGTGGTATCGCTTATCGTGATCTTCGTTCCGGGATACGCGAATCCCTCGACCTTGACGCAACTCTCGGTCGCGCTCGATTCGTCAAGCACCTCCATGAGCTTGTTCATCTCTTCGACCTTGGCATCAAGGTTCGCCTTCAGCTCCTTGTATGCCTGTGAGGCCTGTTTAAAATATATGATCTGCTCGGGACGGAGCTTCTCTCCGGCCTTGAGCTTTTGGGAAAACGTGAGTATTACCGGTTCGGCCTGCTCGACCTTCTTCCTTGCCTCCGCGATCTCCGCGGTGAGCGACTGTGCCTTGAGCTTGAGCTTCGGATCGGACCCGACTTCTATCTCGGTCGTGACACCCATCGTCGATCCTATGATCTTGCACGAAACCGTACCGGGAGTCCTGACAACTCCGCCTGTAATGAATCCTTTCTTACCCGTCACTTCAACATCGCCTTTTGCAACGACATTACTGTGAAGAATGGCCTCGGAGTGAACATATCCGCCGGCTGTGACTTTTGCATTCTCAATGAACTTCGATATGACATTGCCGCCGGCGATTATCGTGCCCTTGCCCATTCCGTTCATTCCGCGGGCTATCGTGACATTACCGGTCGCCTCGACCATCGCGCTCTCCACGACGCCCCTTACCTCAACGTCACCCTCGGCCCTCACGCAGTATCCCGTTTTAACATTACCGAGAACGCAGACATTTCCGGCATAATCGATGTTACCTGTCGATGTGTCAACATCTGAAACCTCGTAAACATCGGATACGAATACCTTTCCCTCTACAAGAGAAGCATGTCCGTTAACGGTCGATACTATCGTCAGTTCGTCATCCGTAAGCTCGATGTTCCTGCCGTACTTGAGCATGAGCTTCTTGACTTCCTTCGGCGGAAGCGTATCACCTACAACGTTGAATCCCGGCTCTCCGGGTATCTCGCGCGTAAGCGTTGCGAGCTTGTCGCCGGCATTGACGATACTGATCGCCGAGAGCGAGAAGAAATCTACCGAACCGTCCTCGTTGAGCTTGGGCTTTAAGTTCGGATTGGTGTTGAAAAAATACTCTATGCTGGCATCCTGTCCGTTTGTGGGCTCGACACCTTTTGCAAGTACGTAATCCGTACAATATACTCTGTTCTTGAGAAAATCGGCTATCGCCGCATCATCGATACCCTTGTTGACTCCCTGGAGCTTTAAGGTACTCTTGATATCAGCATCTGTCAGCTGCGCACCGCTTGTCGAAGGGGGATAGAATCTGCACACCGCCTTCATCTTGTCCTGAGAGATGCGCACGATAAAACTCTCGGGACACGGTATTCCCTTCTTGTTCGCTATCTTGACATTCTGGGGTTTGGCGAGCGTCTCGCATATCTTTTTGAGCGATACGATGTCAACATCGGGAAATCCTTTCGCAACGAGATAATCCCTCATCTCATCGACCTGGATCGGTTCGCCGCCGTCCATAGGAGGATAGAGAGTAACGTATGATTCGTTATCGGTAAGTACGAGCTTGAAGTAACCGTTTTTCATGGCAGTGTCCCTCTTCGATGTGTTATTGTTTAACCGGTTGTTAATATTCCCATGTAGCCGCCCAGCTTTGTCTTCATCTTGCCAAGGGCTTTCGTATGGAGCTGTGAGACTCTCGACTCGGATACTTCAAGGACATTGCTGATTTCCTTCAGAGTCAGTTCCTCGTAGTAATAAAGCACGACCACCATCCTCTCTTTCTCCGTCAGGAGATTGAGTGAATCGGCGAGCATTTTCTTAAGTTCTTCGTTCTCAATATGTTCTTCGGGTCTGGCTATCTGCGATGACAATCCGCGGTTATCGGCCACATCGCTTCCCTGCTCGACAAAATCATCGAGTGAGACCAGATTGGTCACGTTCATCTGTGCCTGCCAGCCGGCATATTCATCTTCGGTTATACCTAGAGCCATCGCGACCTGTTCGTCGGTCGCGGTCTTGCCCGTCTGGGCTTCGACTTCCGATATCGCCGCGCTTATCTGTTTCTGACGCTGACGGACCGTTCTGGGTATCCAGTCCATTTTTCTGATCTGATCGAGAATTGATCCTCTTATACGAAGTGATGCATATGTTTCAAATTTGACGTCTTTGCCCGCATCAAATTTGTCGATAGCGTCGATGAGTCCGAAAATACCGTATCCGCAAAGATCATCATACTCGACGTTATAACCCAGATACATGGAAAGTCGCCCCGCTACCAGTTTAACGAGCGGAGCATACTCCAATATGAGTTTTTCCCGAAGTTCGGGCGAAGGATTCGCTGTATAATCCTTCCATAACTTCAGTTTTGCCTTGTCATCCATGAGCCCCCCTATGCGCCTTCTTCATCCCTTTCGTCTCCCTCTTCGAATGAAGCGGCTCCTGCATCCTCTGCTTCTTCATCTTCCGAAATCTCAGTCTTCTCGACGACTTCCCCTTCGTCATCGACCCTGTCTTCATCCGGTTCTTCGATATGAAATGAATCAAAGATCAATTTGATAATGACTCCGATTATCAGAAAGACTACAAGAGTCAGTACCAGTATCGCCAGCATTTCGGTAAGATCATAACCGTTGATATAAGTGACGATCGTTGAGACCGCACCTGCCGACAGCATTACGAGGGCAGGTATTTTCTTCGTATTCATAAAACGCAGTGCATCCGTTTCCTAGATTGTCTTGACTCCCTTACCGACAGCCTTGATTATGTAGTCTCCGGTCTCGGGATAAAATTCAACGGTACGACCGAAGTTGAGACCGGTATCCTCCGCAAGGATCTTGATCTTGAGTTCGGCGAGTACTTTCTTTACCGCCTCGACATTTCTCTGTCCGACCGCAGCCACATCGGTCTTGCCCTGGAACGAGAACATTGCTGCCCCGCCCGCGATCTTTGCGACAAGCCTCTGACGGTTTCCTCCGGCTTCGACTATCAGCCTGACAAGCTCCTTGGCGCCGGTGTCCGCATACTTCGGGATATTTACCGTTCCCGAGAACTGCGTGCTGTCGGGAAGCATTATATGTGCCAGTCCTCCGATCTTTGTGATGGGATCCCTTATCGCGATCCCGACACACGATCCGAGACCGAGTGTTGTTACTGCATCAGGTGCTTTGCACAGCTTAAGGTCAGCCATGCCCACCTTTATCATATTGCCCATTTATATCCTCATATCCACATTTACATCCCGAGAGATGTAAGTATCTTATCGTACGATTCAAGGTCCGGCACAAGGATGAAGTATCCTTCAAGCTTGACATCATCCGTGAACTCGGTGGCGATTAGAAGCATCTTGTCACCGATCGCACCGAATTCGATGGCCGGCACAGACAGGATCGCTGCGCACATATCGATCGATATATCCGGCGGAGAAGGATAGATGTTCAGGTTTGTAAGTGTCGAAAGCGATGACAGATACGAACCCGTGATGATGTTTCCGATCTCTTTAAGAGCCGAGAGCTCCATCTCGTCAAAATCACCTGTCGGGTCTTCGTTGGCCGTACCCATAAGCTTTGCCACAAGAGCCTTGGCGGATGATTTTTCCAGAAGGAACATGATGGATCCCGATATATCTCCCTCTACAATGAGATATATACCGGCCATTATCTGTTCCTCTCCGCCCATGGCTTCGCCGACCTCCGAGAAATCCAAAAGGTCAACCTTGGGTACGTGCATGTCGACTTTGGTACCGATCATCTGGGCAAGAGCCGTCGTTGCGTTGCCGGCTCCGATATTACCTATTTCGCGGAGTACATCGAAATATACTCCTTCCATGTTGTTAAGATCAACTTTTGCCATTTATGAATTTTCCTTATCACTGATGACCGCATTGAGATCCAGAAGTGAGATCAGCGTGTCGCCGTTCTTGCCTATGCCGTTGATGTATGTCTCATCAACTTTGCTGTCACGGATGACTTCATCGATCGAAGTCTCATCAAGAGTGACTACCTCTTTGACTTCATCAACGATGAGTCCGATCGGAGCATTGTTCTCAAGCTTAACGATTATGATCCTCGTCTTGTTCTCATATACATCTGCCTCGAGCCCCATTTTAAGGCGCAGGCTCATTACCGGAACAACCTCGCCACGGATGTTGATAACGCCCGCAAAGTACGGCTGAACATCGGGCACGCGCGTAATGCTCTGCATCCTGACGATGTTGTCGATATAACTGATATCTATACCGTACTGCTCCTCGCCGATCTTGATAACTATATACTGAACACTGTCATATTCCCTGGCAATATTTAACGCATCCATATTCTGTCCTCCCACTAAATCAAAACGTTGGCATCGAGTATCAGAGCAACTTCGCCGTCACCGAGGATAGTTGCGCCCGATATGAGACGCGAGCTGCAGTTGATGTATTTACCGAGTGACTTGATAACGATCTCCTGCTGACCGATGAGTTCGTCTACAACAAGACCTGCAAGCTGATCGCCCTTCTTGACGATGATAACGACCATATTGGAAGTCTTTTCCTTCTCGGTCTCAACGCCGAGCACATCACGGAGTCTGATGATCGGGATGACCGTATCACGCAGGTTGATGACTTCACGTGCCTCAACGTACTTGATATCTTCTTCGGCAACATCTTCGATCGTCTGGATGCTTCCGAGTGAGATCGCATACTTCTCTTCACCGACAACAACCATGAGAGCCTGTATGATCGCAAGTGTAAGAGGAAGTCTGATCGTCCATGTGCTTCCCTCACCGAGCTTTGTCTTGACGGAAACGTCACCGCCGAGTGCTCCGATCTTGCTCCTTACGACATCAAGACCAACGCCTCTTCCAGATACGTCCGATACGACCTTGGCTGTCGAGAAGCTCGGAAGGAACAGAAGATCTATTATATCCTTCTCGCTCATCGTCTCTGCCTGCTCGGGTGTGATGGTTCCGCGCTCGATCGCTTTCTTCTTGACAGCTTCGGTATCGATACCGTTACCGTCATCCCTTACTTCGATAACAACGTTGTTACCGTCCTGGTAAGCATCGAGGTATATCTGGCCGACATCGCTCTTGCCGCGCTCACGACGAAGATCGAGCGACTCGAGTCCGTGATCCGCACTGTTACGAAGAAGGTGCATCAGAGGATCACCGATCTCGTCGACAACCGTACGGTCAAGTTCTGTTTCTTCACCGCTCATATGCAGTTCCATCTGCTTGTTAAGCTTCTTGGACAGATCCCTGATCATACGAGGGAATTTATTGACAACACTCTCGATAGGAACCATTCGTACTTTCATGACAGACTCATGAAGGTTCGTGGTAACGCTCTCGAGGTATTCGATCTGCTCATTGAATCCGGAATGAGCACTCTGGGTCTCGCTCGTTGCGAAACTTACAAGTGAGTTCTTGGCGATGATAAGCTCGGATACAAGGTTCATGAGAACGTCGAGCTTTTCGATATCAACACGGACCGTCCTGTTGACCGCGGGCTTCGCCGCTCCGCCCTTCTTGTTGTCGCCGCCCTTTGCATCCTTTGCTGCAGGTGCGGGCGCATTTGAAGCAGTGTCGGGAGCCGAAGCGGGAACGGAAGACTCTGTCTGTCCCGTTGCGGATGAAGCAGCCTCTTCTTCCTCTTCGTCCTCGTTTGCTATCTTGGCCTTGTCCATATCGATAACATCAGCTATGCATCTGTCGATCTCGGAAACGCTCATTACGGCTTCCTTAACCTTGTCAAGTGATGCCTCCGTTACGAAGTACAATGAGAAGTCAAAATCAAACTTCTCATCTTCTATATCCTGCACCGAAGGTTCCGAAATGATGACCTCACCCATCTCCTCCAGAGCTTTGAACACGAGGAATGCCCTTGCCGCTTTAAGTATGCAGGATTCCTGAATAAATACCGTTATGCCGTATACCTGGGATTTGTTCTTGATCGCTTCCGAAATGACATGCTGTTCGGGCTCGTGAAGGACTATGTCGTTCCACTTGCCTTCTTCACCGGATCCCGAAGCCGCTGCTTCCTTCTCGGGTGCCTTTGCTTCGTCAGCTGCAGCTTCTTTCTTGGGAGCTGCACCGCCGGCCGCTCCTCCGTTGAGGATAGCCTGAAGCTCCTTGATGATAGGCTCGTTATCGTTCGTGCCTTCATCCTGGTTTTCGGAGATGTTCTCCCTGTACTCCTCCAGCGCGTCAAGTGCCTGGAACAGGATATCCACCATGTGTCCGTCGACCTTGATCTTGCCGTTTCTGACTTCGGAGAATACGTTCTCCATGTCATGGGTCAGGTTCTGCATCCTCTTGTAGCCCATCGTTCCGGCCATACCCTTAAGGGAATGCGCCGCACGGAAGATCTCATTTATGGTATCTTCGTTCTCCGGCTCATTCTCGAGGATCATCAGCTGATCCGAAAGAGTCTGCAAATGTTCGTTTGTTTCATCGAGGAAAATTCCGAGATATTGGCTTACATCCATAATTAACGTACCCCCACGTTCTTAGTAATCTGTCCCGCAAGTTGATTTAGCGGAACGACTTCGCTGACCAGTCCGGTCTGAGCGATTGCCTTTGGCATTCCGTACACTGTAGAAGTGTCCTGATCCTGAGCGATGATATATGTCTGTTTTTTCAGGTCGAGATTCTTGATACCTACCGTACCGTCCATTCCCATTCCGGTCATGACCACGCATATAACTTCGTCGTAATCACAGCCTGCGAGCGACTCGTACATGTAATTGGCGCTTGGCTTGACTCCTTCCCTTGTCGGCTCATCCGAATACTTCACGTAATGCGAACCGCCTCTCTTCTCGATCTTCATGTGCTTACCGCCGGGAGCGATATACACATGTCCGGGAACGAGCGCTTCTCCGTCCTTGGCCTCAGTGACCGCGATCTTCGAAAGCTCATTGAGTCTGTCGGCAAGCGATGCCGTAAATCCCGGGGGCATATGCTGTACGAGGAGTACCGGGACAGGCAATCCTGCGGGAAGCAGAGGTATCACTTCGCACAGGGCCTTCGGGCCTCCCGTGGAACTGGCTATTGCCACGATCCTGTTACGCCCTTTGTGTTCAACGTTTCGAAGCTTGACCTCATCCGGTGACTTCGGTACCGTCGCCGTTTTGGCCACAGCCGCCATCACCGCATCTCTCTTGCGCGCGATCTCTTCGGCGGTCGTATGGATGTTGACGTCGAAACGCTTTGTGAACGTGTGACTGCGCTCGCCCGCTGCCTTTGATGCCGCCACTGCACCGCCGAACTTCGGCATGGAAGCATTTGCGACAGTGTTCAGCAGGTCCAGAAAACGCTTTGAGAAAGTGTCCAGTCTTGCATCCGCCACATTCTCGGGCTTCTTGATAAAATCAATCGCCCCGAGAGACAATGCGTCGATGGTCTCCCTCGCGCCTTCGCTCGTTGTGGTGCTGGCCATAAGGACTCTCGCACTCACATTCGACTTCTGCATCTCCTCCAGAAGCTGTAATCCGGTCATCCTTGGCATGTATACATCGAGGACGACCGCATCGTATGACTTCTGGCAGATATACTTAAAGCCTTCAGCGCCGTCGGTTGCGGTATTTACAACCTCAAACCTGTCATCGGCATTAATTATATCACAAAACACTCTTCTCATGAGTGCAGAGTCATCGATGATGAGAATTTTTTTCTTCATTTTCCCTCCGAAACCCCTTATTTTACAGTGTTCCGCGTTCGCGATGCCGCTGTTTACGCTCTTCTTCGAAGATATACTTGATTATGCTCTCCCTGTCGTCATTAACCATGTTAACGAACTGGATGCGGTTCTCAAACGAATCTTCCCTGTTCTCGATCGGCGATGACTTGAGCACCTTGCCGACGAGCTTGTACTCCGTGACCTCACCGTTTACGAACAGCGAGAACTGGAATCTTATCAGGGATCCTTCCGTATACTGGACCTTCGAGATGAACCTCGCACCGCCGCCGCTTATATCGACCATCGTTCCGTTATCGAACGTGAGGTCCGTATCTATGAACTGAACCTGCTCGAGCCCGGGTGACTTGGCATCCGGATCGATCGCTTTGCTCTTCATGTCGAGCACCGTGTTCAGACGGTAATACTCTCTTCTCTGGTATTTCTGAAGATCGGTCTCAAGCTCCATCGAGAGTACGAACAGATTGTTGCTCTTGTATCTCTCAACGACTCTTGCAAGACACTGATACAGGCCGTTCGGGGTATAGAAGCACAGGCTGTACTCGGCATCGACCGGCAGGAGCACGATCTTGCTCTGTTCCATAGGCATCGCGATCTTGATGATATCTTCCGACTCGATATCATACAGTTCGCTGCGATATGATTTTCTCGTGACCTCTCCGAGCTCGTCGGTCGTTTTCTTGATCGACTCGATCTCTATTTTGTTGCCTATCTGGACAAATTTGGAAATCATGATACCCTCCTGTTCGTTACCTATCTGTATCCCCTTACCATTGAAGCAAAGAATCCCGACATCCCGCGCTTATGATATACCGGGTCGGTCGCGCCCGTCTCGAGCGCCGTCGCCAGGTCGGTAAAAGCCTGCGCGGACTTGGAATTCGGATTCTGTATCGATATCGGCATCTGCTGCATGACTGCCTTGACGAGTTCGTGATCTTCGGGTATGACACCGATCAGCATGAGCGGTATCTTCAGGTATCTGTTCACGACTGCGTTGAGCTTCGTGTACAGCTGACGGCCTTCCTCAAAGCTGCCGACCTTGTTCGCAACGACTTTGATCGCTGTGTTGGCGCGGTCAAACTTAGGATGTCTGCCGAGCGCTTTAAGGAGCGAATACGAATCCGTGATCGATGTCGGCTCCGGCGTCGTAACGAGAAGTATCTCACCGCTTGCCACGAGGAATTCAAGCACCGCATCGCTGATCCCCGCACCGGTGTCTATTATTATTATATCGGCAAGAAGGTCGAGTTCGCTTAAGTTCTTGATCAGATAATCGATGTAATCCTTCCCGAGATTTGAAAGGCTTGCGATACCCGAGCCGCCCGAAATGAATCCTATGTCCATAGGTCCCATCGTTATGATCTCGCGAATGTTCTTGCCGTGGTATATAAGGTCCGCAAGATTATGCTTCGGTATCGCGCCGAACATGACCTCAATATTGGCCATTCCGAAGTCCGCGTCGAATATCAGCACCTTTTTGCCGAGCCTTCTGAACTGGACGGCAAGATTGATCGACACGTTTGATTTGCCGACGCCGCCTTTACCGCTCGTGACGGTTATGACCCTTGCCGCGGGCCGGCTCTGCAGCGCACTGTTTTTGATTATGTTCCGAAGTCCTTCTGCCTGATCCATCATTTACCTCCCAGGAGCTGCTTGACGGTCGCCTGCGGCGAAAATACTTCGATATCATCAGGCACATTCTGTCCGCACGTTACGTACGACATTGAAGCACCGGTGTGCATGCACAGATTGAACAGATTACCGAGTGTAGTCGTCTCATCGAGCTTCGTGAAGATGAGCTTGTAATCGGTGAACTCCGAGTAAGCATCGGCTATCGCGAGAAGGTCGCGGTATTTGGTCGTGGCGCTGACAACAAGATACGTATCCTTGTCAACGGTATCGTCAACGCTTCTAAGGAAATGCGCCATAGAATCCTTCTGGTCGGCATTATGCTGCGAATGCCCCGCCGTATCGACGAGGATATAATCATAGTCTTTGTAGTCCCTGATCGAAGTCATCATCTCGTCTTCGGTGTAGATGACCCTGAACGGAACGTCGAGGATGCTCGCGTACGTGCGGAGCTGTTCCGCCGCCGCGATCCTGTATGTATCGGTCGTAAGGAGCACGACCTTCTTCTTGTGATTGACGCAAAGCTGCGATGCGATCTTCGCGATAGTTGTCGTCTTGCCGACACCTGTCGGTCCTATGAAGAAAATCACACGCTGGCGTTCAAGCCCGAGCGGTATAGTCACCGGCTGGCCGAACTTAAGTATCATCTTCTGATAGATGTTTCCGAGTATGAAATCAACACTCGCTTTCTGCGTGTTGATCTTGCCTATCTCGTCGAGAAGTTCGTTGGCGTACTTCTCCGCGACCTCATTGTCGATCAGCGTCTTGTATATGAGCTTTAAGAATGCAACGGATGAATCCTCATCCTCTTTTTCCGCGAACTCATCTTTCTCCGGAGCCTTTGTCAGCTGCTTCTCGAGAAGCGACTGGAGGTTGTCAAGTCTCTGCTCGATCACCTTCTTGCTCTTGTCCGCCTCTTCGCGGACAGGTTCGTCATCATACAGTACATGCTTGGAAGGAGTCATCCCGCGGTTGATACCCTCGCGCGCGACACTCTGTCTTGCGAGCATTGAAAAAGCGTTATCCGTACTCTTCTCGCTCTCCTCTTCCATGCCGACCGTCACTTCCATGACGGGCTTGGCAAGAAAGCTTAGGAATCCTCTCTTCTTGAGCGAGCGGGTACTCATGATGACGACGTTCTCGCCCATCTCCCTCTTTGCAGCGGATACCGCCTCTTCTTCTGTTTTGGCCTGAAACTTCTTGATTATCATTTATGCTGTCACCATTCCGACTGATTGCAATTCAACATTCGAATCAATCTCATTATATGATACTACAATTAGATCCGGATAGTAATCTTCCGTGAGTTTTTTGAAATACATCCTGACGATCGGCGAGGTGATCACGATCGGATTCCTGCCGAGATTCTCGAGCTTTGCGACTTCCTCCCCGACAGAGTTCATGATATCTTTTGTCCTGTCGGGATCGAGTGTGAGGTATGCGCCCTGCTCGGTCTGTTTGACGGAGTTCATGATCTCCTGCTCTATCTTCGGATCGAGCGTCACGACGCTCGTTGCCTCGTTTGCAGCAAAGTACTTCGCGGATATCGCGCGCTTAAGGCTCTGACGCACATACTCGGTCAGAACGTCCGTATCCCTTGTGACCGTTGCATGATCCGCGAGAGTTTCGAATATGGACAGAAGGTCTCTGATCGATATGCCCTCTTTTAACAGGTTCTGAAGAACCTTCTGTATCTCTCCGAGGCCGAGAAGCTTCGGTGTCAGTTCGTCAACAAGCGACGGGTTCGTCTCCTTGATGTTGTTGATGAGGTTCTGAACATCCTGACGCGTGAGAAGCTCCGATATGTGCTGACGGATGACTTCGGTAAGGTGCGTCGCGATGATCGAAGGCGGATCGACGACCGTGTAGCCGAGACTCTCCGCACGCTCTCTCTGTGACTCGGTTATCCATATCGCGGGCAGGTGGAACGAAGGCTCGAACGTCTGGATACCCGATATCTCTTCTTCAACAAAACCGGGGTTCATGGCCATGTAATGGTCGAACAGTATCTCACCTTCACTGACCTGTATGCCCTTGATCTTGATTATGTACTGGTTGGGGTTGAGCTGTATGTTATCCCTCAGTCTGATTATGGGCACAACGGTACCGAGTTCGAGTGCGACCTGTCGACGGATCATTACGACTCGGTCGAGAAGGTCACCGCCCTGGTTGACATCGGCGAGCGGGATGATACCGTAACCGAACTCGAGCTCGATCGGATCGACCTGAAGGAGCGATACGACATTCTCGGGTTTTCGGACTTCCTCGGCTTCCTCTTCCGCAGTCTCGACCGACCGTTCGGTCTTGCTCACCTCGATATTGTTCGCAACAATACGTCCTCCTACGATGAACAGAAGTCCTATCGTCAGGAACAGGACCATGCTCAGGGGTGTGACGACTCCGAGGAAACAAATGACACCGCCGACGAAATACATCGCCTTGGGCATTCCGAACAGCTGTGACACGATGATGTTTCCGAAGTCCGCTTCCTTGGATCCTTTTGTTACGAGGATACCTGTTGAGAGCGATATCAGAAGCGACGGTATCTGTGATACGAGTCCGTCACCTATCGTCAGGATCGTGTATTTGGAAATGGCCGCGTTGAAGTCCATTCCCTGACGCAGCATTCCCATCGCGATTCCGCCGATAATGTTTACAAACGTTATGATGAGACCTGCGGTCGCATCTCCCTTTACGTACTTGACCGCACCATCCATGGATCCGAAGAAGCTTGACTCCTCCTGGATCTTGGCACGAGCCTCTTTGGCTTCCTCATCGGTAATGGCTCCGGTGTTAAGGTCGGCATCGATGGCCATCTGTTTACCGGGCATCGCGTCGAGCGTGAATCTCGCGGTAACTTCGGCAACTCTTTCCGAACCTTTATTGATGACCATGAACTGTATGATTATCAGGATGATGAACACGATGGTTCCCATTATGAGGTCACCGCCGCCCACGAACTGTCCG
>JAFZRD010000167.1 GCA_017620055.1 Lachnospiraceae bacterium | reverse complement strand
CTTCATCAACTGGACGAGCGGGAGCGGAAAAGGCGTTGCCGACAGGATGCTAGGAGTAATGGCGGATGTTACGGTCGCAAAGGAAGCGGACGGAGATACGGTGATCAGGGATTACGGTGTCAGGCCTCTTGTCGCACATGTCGAATCCGAGGTGAACGGATCGACTGTTTATTTTCTTGAAGATTATACGCAGGCAAAATCATTCCTTAATGAGATAAGGAAGAGAGATGCCGGGTTTTCATACAGATACTGCGAGGATCTGTGCGCGGATATCATTGATAGAAACCTGTGGAGGAGATAATGTATCAGTTTGTACTGGCAACTCTATACTTTACTATAGCGGGACTGGTCGTTGTGTGCTGGTTTGCGATCAGGAAGTGGAGCAGTAAGCTGCACGCTTACCTGTTCTTTTCGGCAGCAACGAACCTTCTGTATAACGTGGCATATATAATGGAACTTCGGGCAAGGGATGAGAGCACATATGTCACCGCCCTGAAGATAGGATATCTCGGACGTGTCTGGATAGGAATGGCACTGTTCCTGTTCTCCATGGAACTTTGTAATTACCATCTAAGCAAATACTTAATAGGGGCGATGGCTTCGGCCCACATCGTGATCTATGCGACGATCCTTGAACTGGAGAACAACAGCCTCTATTACAAATCGATGGAATTTGTTATGAACGGTGATTTTCCGGGACTGCCGCATAAGGGTGGACCGCTCTATTATGTTCAGACGTCGCTGAACCTGCTGTATGTACTGTGCGGAGTGTCGGTGATGATCAGGACATACCTTCGGGAGAAGAACCGGACCGAGAAGAAGAGATACATGCTCATGGCGATCGCCATGTTATCCATAGGCACGTCTTACGTGATCTATTTCTTTAAGCTCATATCGCTGGCGCGGAAGTTCGATGTTATGATCATCGGATTTGCGATCGGAAACGCGTTCATGCTGATCGCGATCATCAAATACAGGATACTCGATGCTAGAGCGGCGGCCAAAGACTATGTTGTCGATGAGCTTTCCGAAGGTATCATCGTTGTCGATCCCGAAGATAATGTTTCATATTATAACAGGCCGGCCGAGAAGCTGTTCCCCGTGCTCGCACAGAAAGGTCTGATCGCTGATCATGTCGGAGACGTTATCGGTCATATCCGTCAGGCGATAGACAGGAAGGAACCGATCAGGATGAACGAGAGGATATACACGCCAAAGGCCAACACTCTCATTCTGGATGATACGAACGTCGGTACGCTGTATGCCCTCGGGGATGATACGGAACAGTACCGTTACATGAGTGAGCTTCGCAAGCAGCGTGAGTTGGCGGAGGAAGCCAGCAAGGCCAAATCGCAGTTTCTGGCAAACATGTCCCATGAGATCAGAACCCCGATCAATGCCATACTCGGAATGGATGAGATGGTCCTGCGTACGAGCACGGAGAAGGAAGTGCTTGATTATGCCGAGGATATCCAGACATCGGGCAGGACGCTTCTGGCCCTTATAAACGACATCCTTGATTTCTCGAAGGTCGAGGAAGGCAAGATGGAGATCATCCCGGTACAGTACGAGCCGGGCGCCATGAAGAACGACCTCGTCAATATGGTCAGGGAAAGGGCGATGCAGAAGGGCCTGTCGATAAATGTGGAGTTTGACAATAACATCCCGCGACTTCTGAAGGGTGACGAGATCCGCCTGAAGCAGTGCGCACTCAACCTTCTGACAAATGCGGTCAAGTATACGAAGGAAGGAAACATCGGCCTAAAGATCGGGTATGCTAAAGAAGACGACAGCCACATCAGGCTTGATTTTACGATATCGGATACGGGTGCTGGCATCAGGAAAGAGGACATGGACAACCTGTTCTCGCCGTTTTCACGTATCGATGAGAAGAAAAATCGCAACATCGAGGGTACAGGCCTCGGCATAAGCATAACGAAACGTCTTCTGGAACTGATGGGAAGCGAGCTCAAGGTGCAGAGCGAATACGGAAAGGGATCGGTATTCTCTTTCTCGGTAAAGCAGGAAGTGCTCAACTGGGATGCTTCCGGCAATTATGACGGCAAATACGATATGGGTGACAGGAAGAAGCCCGAGTACAAAGAACTGTTCCACGCACCCGATGCGAACATTCTCGTGGTTGATGATATCAAGATGAACCTGACTGTCATCACGAAGCTTCTTCGCAAGACACAGATACAGATAGACACGGCAAGGTCCGGACCGGAAGCGATAGCGATGGCGAAGGACAAGGCGTACGATATAATATTCATCGATCATCTGATGCCGGATATGGACGGAATTGAAACGCTCGGCCACATGAAGGAACAGCAATGTCCCGGAGATCCTGTGTATATCGCACTTACGGCCAATGCGATATCGGGAGCAAGGGAGATGTACCTCGATGCCGGATTCGTCGATTACGTTTCCAAACCGGTCGAGGGAGAGAAACTGGAGAAGCTGATAAAGAGTTATCTTCCGCCCGAAAAACTCCTTGACACGCCTGATACCGTGTAATATAATCACTCAATGTGACGGCAGAAGTCTGCCCCGAGCCATAGCCCCGGCCCCGGGATGACCGGTCTTCACGATGATGAATGAATCAAAGATGCAAAGATTTTTGGAGGTATCGTAATGAATACATATATGCCTAACGAGGCTGCCATTGAGCGTAAATGGTACGTCGTTGATGCAGCAGGATGCACTCTCGGACGTCTGGCTTCGGAAGTTGCCAAGGTGCTCAGAGGTAAGAACAAGCCGATATTCACACCTCATGCCGATACGGGTGACTGTGTCATCGTCGTAAACGCAGAGAAGGTTAAAGTTACAGGCCGCAAGCTTGATCAGAAGATCTACTATCATCATTCCGATTATGTCGGAGGAATGAAGGAGACAACACTTCGCGACAAGCTCGCAAAAGCTCCTACGGAGGTCGTTGAACTTGCAGTCAAGGGAATGCTTCCCAAGGGACCTTTGGGCCGCAGGATGTACAAGAAGCTGTTTGTATATGCCGGAGAAGAGCATCCGCATGCAGCACAGAAGCCCGAAGAGTTGAAGTTTTGATCACGAGATTTCGTAAAAGGAGATAAAAATGGCTAAAGCAAAAGAGCAGTTCTACGGAACAGGAAGAAGAAAATCAGCCGTTGCCAGGGTTTATATCAAGCCCGGCAAAGGAAATATCACAGTCAATAAAAGAGATATCGAGGATTACTTCGGACTTGAGACTTTAAAGACGATCGTTCGTCAGCCTCTCGTGGCTACAGAGACAGAGAAGAAGTACGATATCAACGTTAACGTTAAAGGCGGCGGTACAACAGGTCAGGCAGGTGCGATCCGTCACGGCATCGCAAGAGCTCTCCTGAAAGTGGATGAGGACTTCCGTCCCACACTCAAATCCGCAGGCTTCCTTACGAGAGACCCTCGTATGAAAGAAAGGAAGAAGCCCGGTCTCAAGGCAGCGAGACGTGCACCGCAG
>JAFZRD010000023.1 GCA_017620055.1 Lachnospiraceae bacterium | reverse complement strand
GTCGCGGATGTTGTCGGTCCAGTTGTAATATGTCCTGTCCATCCTCTCGGGAACCAGTCTGATGTCACCGTTTGCGACACCTTCCCTTGCGGGCTTGATAAGATCATCCATCTTAACGAACCACTGCTGTTTAACGAGAGGCTGTATCGTCGCGCCGCATCTGTCATGCGTTCCGACGTTATGCGAATAATCCTCTATCTTCACAAGGAGTCCTTCGTTCTTCAGCTGCTCAACGATCGCCGCCCTTGCTTCAAGGTCAGTCATCCCTTCGTACCTGCCGCCGTTCTCGTTGATCGTACCGTCATCGTTCATGACATTGACGATCGGAAGATCATGGCGCTTTCCGACCTCGAAATCGTTAGGGTCATGGCCCGGGGTGATCTTGACGACACCGGTACCGAATTCCATATCGACATAAGTATCCTCGACAACAGGGATGGCCTTGTTCACGATCGGAAGCCATACGCTTTTGCCGTGAAGATGTTTGTACCTGTCATCATCGGGATGTACCGCGACCGCCGTATCACCGAGCATAGTCTCGGGACGCGTTGTTGCGAATGTGAGAAAATCACTTGACGAAGGTTTGCCGTCATCCCCGAGGATAGGATATTTGATGTGCCATAAATGCGAGGGCTGTTCAACATATTCAACCTCCGCATCGGATATCGATGTATTACAGACAGGACACCAGTTGATGATCCTGGCACCCTTGTATATCAGACCCTTGTCATACAGATTGACGAACACTTCCGTAACGGCTTTGTTACAGCCTTCATCCATCGTGAAGCGCTCACGCTCCCAGTCGCACGAACTTCCCATCCTGCGAAGCTGTCTCGTGATCCTGCCGCCGTATTCGTCTCTCCACTCCCAGACTTTATCAAGGAACTTCTCGCGTCCGAGATCATGCTTGTCTATGCCCTGCTTCTTGAGTTCGGACATAACACGAACTTCCGTCGCAATGCTCGCATGGTCCGTTCCGGGCTGCCACAGCGCGTTGTATCCCTGCATCCTCTTGAAACGGATGAGTATATCCTGCATCGTATTATCAAGGGCATGTCCCATATGAAGCTGACCGGTTATGTTCGGAGGCGGCATCACGATCGTGAAAGGCTTCTTCGATCTGTCCACCTCGGCGTGGAAGTATCCGCTCTTCTCCCACTTCTCATATAATCTTCCTTCCATGCCGGAAGGATCGTAAGTTTTTGCAAGCTCCCTGCTCATAATACAAGACTCCTCATTTATACCGATATTTTTACAACATATTATTATATCATCAGTAAGGGTGAAAAAGAAAGTCAGTCTTTCCTAAGCGCCGCAAAGGCTGTCAGCACTCCCGCGAGGGCCACCGCGGTACCCGTTATCAGCATCGGTCTGATGCCGAGATGATCGAGGATCACACCGCTGATGAGATTGGAGAATACGCCGCCTATCGTGATCGCGCTCGTAAAATAAGCCTGACCTTTGACCTGATCGCTGTCGGCCATCGTCTGACTGACATAATAAGCCGACGCGGGAATGAACACGGCATAGGCGAAAAGCTGGAAGCCCTGACTGATGAACAGCCATGCCATATCAGGTGCAAACACGAGTATCAGTATCTTTATAAAAAAAGCGACACCCGAGAAGCACAGAAGCTTTGCGGGCGATACTTTTCGAAGAACGAATCCTATAAGTGCCATTACGGGAAGTTCCAGGATAGCCTGGAGGAAATTGGCATAACCGAGCTCCGTCTCGCCTCCGCCGAGAGACCTTACGATCTGGATCATGAAATCATTGATCATGTTATGGCCGAAGAAAAAGAAAACGGTTGCCGCTATGAAAAAACCGTACGCAGGATAGTCGGCAAAAAACCTTTTTACGCCGCCCTGCTTTGCCGTCTCTTTGACAGGCTCCTCTTTGTGATCCCGGCTCTCATCCCCCGCAGGTGTGATTTTGTCCGAAGGACGGAAGAAAAATACCGCGATCGCGGATATGACCATGATGACGGCCGTTACCGTCATAAGGAGCGTTGCGCCGCTCTTCTCGACGGCTCTTCCGATGAGGGCCGAAGTCACCGCGAATCCGGCGGAGCCGAGTCCTCTTGCAAGGCCGTAGAAAATGTTGCATCCCATCTTCTGATATTCAAAGCAAAGCGCGGTCATGACCGGCTGGTACGCAAACTGGATCATGTAGATGAGTGCATAGACAACAAAAATGACCGGCATATTGCCGTTTATGAAACGGAGCAATACGGATCCGGCCAGTATTATCAGACAGGATATCAGTATGAATCTGCGGTTGGTCAGCCACCCTTTCTTATCGATAATGCCCGCTACGAGCGGCTGGAACAGCGCCGATGTGATGTTCGCGACCGCAAGAAGGATACCGACCTGTGTATTTGTAAAGCCTCTGGACAGAAGAAACACCGCAGCGTACGCATGTAGCGTACAGAATGCCGCGAAGTACGTGACATTCAATACGGTGTATCCTGTTGTCCACAGTCTGCCTTTCATCTCAGTCTATATAATATACATATCCCAGCCGTTTGTCATCTGGTTTCCGCATTTTTGACTGAATTCGGAGAGGCTCATCCCTTCGGTAAAAACTTTCAACTGATCGTTGATGGGCCCCCAAAGACATTTGTTGATGGCTCGCGACAGTTCTTTGCTGCCGTCGCTCTCCTCATATTCCATTGGTTCAAGAATGCTGGTATCGAGGGCATTAAGGACATCCGACATCTTTACTTTGTCGGCATTGCAGCAAAGCGAATATCCTCCTCCGAGGCCCTTGTGGGCTTTGATCAGTCCGGCCTGCTTGAGGAGCGGAAGTATCTGTTCGAGATACTTCTTGGATATCCCCTGCCGCTGCGAGATCTCGATCGCGGATACACTGCTGCCTCCGGCCGAGTTCAGCGCTATGTCGACAAGCGCCAGCACCCCGTATTCAACTCTTGTTGATACTCTCATTTCATTCCTTCATCTTTACTCTGTAAACAGAGCCGTTGAATAATACCTGTCTCCGCTGTCCGGAAGAAGTGCGACTATGACTTTGCCTTTGTTCTCCGGCTTCTTCGCGTATTCGACAGCCGCATAAAGAGCCGCTCCCGAAGATATACCGACCGAGATGCCTTCCTTTCTTGCAAGGAGCTTTGCGGTCTCAAACGCTGCCTGATTGGGAGCCTTGAACACCTCATCATAAACTTTTGTATTGAGAACATCCGGAACAAATCCGGCGCCTATGCCCTGGATCTTGTGGGCTCCGGCTCTTCCCTCCGAGAGCACCGGTGAATCCTCGGGCTCAAGAGCCACGACCTTAACGTCCGGATTCTGACTCTTTAAATATTCTCCCGTTCCGGTGACGGTTCCGCCGGTACCTACGCCCGCGATGAATATATCAACCTTGCCGTCGGTGTCCTTCCATATCTCCGGACCCGTTGTCGCTTTGTGGATCGCGGGATTGGCGGGATTGACGAACTGTCCGGGGATGAAGCTGTTCGGGATCTCTTTCGCAAGCTCGTCGGCCTTCTCGATCGCGCCCTTCATTCCCTTCGGGCCTTCAGTGAGAACGATCTCCGCGCCGTAGCTCTTTAATATGCTCCTTCGCTCAACACTCATCGTCTCGGGCATCGTAAGGATGATCCTGTAGCCTTTTGACGCTGCGATCGCAGCCAGACCTATACCGGTATTTCCGCTAGTAGGTTCAATGATCACGGAACCTTCCTTGAGGATTCCTTTTTCCTCGGCGTCCTCGATCATCGCTTTTGCGATACGGTCCTTGACACTCCCTGCGGGATTGAAATACTCAAGCTTTACAAGGATGGTTGCCTCGAGTCCGAGATCCTTTTCTATGTTTGTTACCTCGACAAGAGGGGTATTCCCCACAAGGCCGAGTGTGCCTTTATATATGTTTGACATTTTGCGTGCCTCCTTTGCTGTTACGTTTTATATAGCCGCAAATCCCTTTTCGAGATCCGCGATGATATCGTCTATATGCTCAGTTCCGATCGACAGTCTGATCGTATTCTTACTGATGCCCTGATCCGCAAGTTCCTCATCGGAAAGCTGCGAATGAGTCGTTGATGCCGGATGGATCACAAGACTCTTGACGTCCGCCACGTTTGCAAGCAGTGAGAATATC
>JAFZRD010000166.1 GCA_017620055.1 Lachnospiraceae bacterium | reverse complement strand
CGTATCCGCGCTCGTTTCCGTCAATCTCATAGACAAGGAACTGGATGACTGACAATGGCACTTTTTTCTAAACTGTTTGCCGGACTGTCCAAAACAAGGGCGCAGTTTGACGACAGCCTTAATGAGATATTTTCGCGTGAAGAGATCGATGACGATTTCTATGATGATCTTGAGGAACTCCTTATTCTCGCGGATATAGGAGTTGGCGCGACAGAGAACATCATCGAAGGACTTAAGGATGACGCGAAGTCGCTCCGTATCAAGTCACCGAACGAACTCGGGACACATCTTGCCGACAAGGTAAGGGAGCAGATGTCGACTTGCGAGGCAGATTATGAATTCGAAGAGCGCAAGTCCGTTGTTCTCGTTGTAGGTGTCAACGGAGTCGGCAAGACGACAACGATCGGAAAGCTCGCATCAAGATACAGATCCGAAGGCAAGAAGGTCATAATGGCAGCTGCCGATACTTTCAGGGCCGCCGCCCAGGACCAGCTCGCTCAGTGGGCCGACAGGAGCGGAGCATATCTGATCACCGGAAAGGACGGACAGGATCCTTCATCGGTCGTGTATGATGCGGTGAATGCCGCAAAGTCAAGAGATACCGACATATGTCTCATCGATACCGCAGGCAGGCTCAACAACAAGAAGAACCTGATGGAAGAACTGAAGAAGATGAACAGGATAATCGAAAGAGAGTATCCCGAAGCCTTCAAGGAGACACTTATAGTGCTCGACGGTGCCACAGGTCAGAATGCGGTCAATCAGGCACGCGAGTTCAAGGATGCGACGGACGTATCAGGAATTGTCATAACCAAGCTCGACGGAAGCGCCAAGGGCGGTATCGCCATCGCAATACAGTCTGAGCTTGCGATCCCCGTTAAGTTCATCGGCGTTGGAGAAGGAATAGACGACCTTCAGAAGTTTGACGCCGATTCATATGTCAAAGCATTATTTTACAAGGAAGGATACTCTGAAGATGCCGGCGAGGAAGAACAGGACTGAATTCATGACTCTTGACAGATTTGAAGAGGCGAGCGAGATCGTAAGGGAAGTTACGAAGGATACGAAGCTCGTCTACAGTTCATATCTGAGCGAGAGAACAGGCAACAAAGTCTATCTCAAACCCGAGAACATGCAGATGACCGGAGCTTACAAGCTTCGCGGAGCATATTACAAGGTCAGCACGATGTCAGACAAAGAGCGTGCGAAGGGCATTATCACGGCATCCGCCGGTAATCACGCCCAGGGTGTGGCATACGCAGCCAAAGCCTTCGGACTTAAGTCCGTCATCGTTATGCCTACGACAACACCGCTTATCAAGGTCAACCGCACGAAGAATCTCGGTGCGGAAGTCATCCTGCACGGTGATGTTTATGACGAGGCGTGCGAAAAGGCTCTACAGCTTGCCAAGGAAAAAGGGTACACGTTCATCCATCCGTTTGACGATCCGATAGTAGCAACGGGTCAGGGAACGATAGCAATGGAGATATTCAGAGATCTTCCGGTCGTCGATTACATTCTCGTCCCGATCGGCGGAGGCGGACTTGCGGCAGGTGTATCGACGTTTGCCAAGATGCTCAATCCGAAGATCAAGGTCATCGGTGTCGAACCCGAAGGTGCCGCATGCATGAAAGCTTCAATAGAAGCGGGAAAGGTCGTATCCCTTCCGGGTGTATCGACGATCGCAGACGGTACCGCGGTCAAGACCCCCGGCTCAGTGATTTTTCCTTATGTTCAGAAGAACATCGACAGGATTATCACCGTCGGAGATGAAGAACTGATCGTGGCATTCCTCGACATGGTCGAAAATCACAAGATGGTCGTTGAGAACTCAGGCCTTCTGACCGTGGCTGCTCTCGATCATCTGAAGGTGAAGAACAAGAGGATCGTATCGATACTATCCGGCGGTAACATGGATGTGATCACGATGTCATCGGTCGTATCCCAGGGTCTTATAATGAGAGACAGGATATTCACGGTATCGGTACTTCTTCCGGACAAGCCCGGAGAACTTTCCAGGGTTGCGGATGTGATCGCAAAGCAGAACGGAAACGTTATAAAGCTCGAACACAACCAGTTCGTATCGACTAACAGGAACGCGGCTGTTGAGCTTCGTATAACGCTCGAGGCATTCGGTACCGAGCACAAGAACAAGATACTCGAGTCGCTTGAGAAGACCGGTTACAAACCGAAAATCGTGCGAACAAGCATATAATAAGGTTTTTCTATTGTGTTATGCCCCAAAAGGTAGTAGAATACAGATGTTATTGATTATGAAACCGTAATTATGGCGGAAATGAGGTGGAGAAATGATCAGAAATGCGATTAAGATTGTAACGGGAGCAATGCTCGCAACGGTTATCTTTGCGGCATCTTCCACACAGACACAGGCAGCGCTTCCGAGCACGCAGAACCTGATTAACGATGCTAATGCGAAGATCGCAGCTACAACACAGGCTTACGAAGCAGCCAAAGCCAACGAGGCAGCTCTTATGGCTGCGTTCAATGCGGTAAAGGCCGATCCCAATCATTCGCAGCTTGCGTATGAGAAGGCTGCATATGATTACCAGAATGCCATCAATGTCAGCCAGTGGTGCCTTGCTCAGGTCAACAATGCAAAGGCATATCTCAAGAACACGAGTGATACCGGTGCATTTGAGGACAAGTTCTGGGCAAACAAAGCGGCACTTGCGGATCTGACTACCCTTCAGGCTTCGAAGACAGCGGCAGACGGTGCTGCAAACATCGCCAACGGAACGCTTCAGCAGATAAGGGATGTTGAGAAAGCCATCGCAGGATATCAGCAGCAGCTTGCAACATCACCTTCCCTTCAGCCTCAGATCGATGAGCTGAACAGGAAGCTTGAGATCCTGAAGGCCGATTATGCTGCAAAGGCGGCAACGGCAGGCGATAAGAGCGCGGTATTTGCGAACAACATCAATACGCTTAACTACAAGCCTTACAGCAAGGGATTTGAGGATTACCAGTTCAGACGCGAATGGGAAAGAGACAACGAGAAGTGGGATCCGAAAGGATATAATTACTGATCCTTCGTTAACGGCGCTCATCGTGCATACAGAGGTGTCAAGAAGAAATACTTGACACCTCTTTTTTTGTGTTGTAATATGTCGTTTGTTATGGACGATATTGAGAAGAAGAATCTGCTATATGATTTTTACGGAGAGCTTCTTACGGATCACCAGAGGCTTGTATACGAAGATGCGGTCTATAACGATTGTTCTCTGTCGGAACTGGCCGAAGAGTATAACATTTCAAGACAGGGAGTACATGATCTCCTGAAAAGATGCGACAGGATACTCGGGGATTATGAAGACAAGCTCGGTCTCGTCGCGAGATTCAATAAGCTTAAACAGAAAGCGATGCAGATAGAGGAACTGTCCTCCGATGAACGTGTCAGACAGCTTGCGCACGAGATCATGGAAGAATTGTAGATATGGCATTTGAGAGCCTTACCGATAAACTTCAGAATGTATTCAAGAACCTTCGCAGTAAGGGACGACTGACGGAAGCGGATGTCAAAGCGGCGCTCAAGGAAGTCAAGATGGCGCTTCTTGAGGCGGATGTCAACTTCAAGGTAGTCAAGCGTTTCGTTAAGAGCGTTGAAGAGCGTGCCGTCGGAACGGACGTTTTGAACGGACTTAATCCCGGACAGATGGTCATCAAGATAGTTAACGAAGAGATGACCGCCCTGATGGGAAGCGAGGGAGCCGAGCTCAAGTTTCAGCCCGGACAGGCGAAGACAGTCATAATGATGTGCGGCCTTCAGGGTTCGGGTAAGACGACAAGCGCGGCCAAGATAGCGGCAAAGATCGCGACAAAGGGCAAGAAGAGCCTTCTTGTTGCGTGTGACGTGTACAGGCCGGCGGCTTATGAACAGCTGAAGATCAACGCCGAAAAGGTGAATGCCGATTTCTTCGGTATCGAAGGCGAAAAGGACGTTGTGAAGATCGCAAAGGCTGCGATGGATGAGGCTGCCAAAAACGGGGATAATGTCATAATCCTTGATACCGCGGGCCGTCTTCAGATAGATGATGTTCTGATGGATGAACTCGTTCATATCAAAGAAGCGGTCGAAGTCCACCAGACGCTGCTGGTCGTTGACGCAATGACCGGACAGGAAGCCGTTAACGTCTCCGAGACTTTCAACGAGAAGATCGGAATAGACGGAGTCGTTCTCTCCAAGATGGACGGCGATGCGAGAGGCGGTGCGGCGTTATCGGTCAAAGCCGTTACGGGCAAGCCCATACTGTTTGTCGGAATGGGCGAGAAACTGAACGATCTTGATGTGTTCTATCCCGACAGGATGGCTTCAAGGATCCTCGGAATGGGGGATGTCTTAAGCCTTATCGAAAAAGCGGGTGAACAGATAGATGCAGACAAGGAAAAAGAGATGTCTGCAAAGCTCAAGAAGGGCAAGTTCGATTTTGAGGATTACCTTGAGAGTATGAATCAGATGAAGAAGATGGGCGGCCTGGCATCGGTCATGTCCATGCTTCCCGGAATGGGCGGAATGCTCCCCAAAGGAGCAAATATGGGCGATCTTGCCGATCAGATCGATGATAAGAAGATGGCAAGGACCGAAGCGATAGTTCTGTCGATGACTAAGAAGGAGAGACAGGATCCCGATATCCTCAATCCTTCGAGAAAGCACAGGATCGCAAAAGGCGCCGGAGTTGATATCGCCGAAGTGAACAGGCTGATCAAGCAGTTCAAAGAGGCACAGAAGATGATGAAACAGATGCCGCAACTGATGGGAAAACGGGGCAGGTTCAAGCTTCCGTTTTAACAATATTTATCAATGGAGGAATGAAAAATGGCAGTAAAGATCAGACTCAGAAGAATGGGACAGAAGAAGGCTCCTTATTACAGGATCGTTGTAGCGGATTCAAGAAGCCCTCGTGACGGAAGATGTATCGAAGAGATCGGAACATATGATCCTTCATCGGATCCGAGCACATATCAGATCGATACCGAGAAGGCTAAGAAGTGGCTCGATAACGGTGCACAGCCTACCGAAGTAGTAGGTAAGCTCTTCAAACTCGCCGGTATCGAAAAGTAAGCTGATTGCGGAGGATAACTTATGAAAGAACTTGTTGAGGTTATCGCAAAAGCTCTGGTCGAGAATCCCGATCAGGTTGTGGTGACCGAAAAAGAAGATTCCAGAGCCATCGTGATCGAGCTTAAAGTCGCACCCCAGGATATGGGAAAGGTCATAGGCAAGCAGGGAAGGATCGCAAAGGCGATCCGTGGTGTCGTCAAGGCAGCTTCCGCAGATCTTCCCAAGAAGGTTCTGGTGGACATAGTACAGTGATGGTATATCCGGAAGTTTGAATCATTCAGGGGTAGCGTTGCTACCCCTGTTTGCGGATAAGGAGATCCGTTTGGAAGAACTGTTACAGGTCGGCGTCATCACGAGGCCACACGGAGTACACGGGGAAGTCAAGGTATTCCCCATGACCGATGATGTCAGACGTTTCAAAAAACTGAAAAAGACGATTCT
>JAFZRD010000165.1 GCA_017620055.1 Lachnospiraceae bacterium | reverse complement strand
TTCCGATTAATATAATATGGTCAGGTACGGCTCGTTGGTCAAGCGGTTAAGACGCCGCCCTCTCACGGCGGAAACAGGGGTTCGATTCCCCTACGAGCTGCTATAACCATATGCCATGAACAAAAGAGCCTCAGGTATTGCTAAGCAAAACTTGGGGTTATTTTTATTAACAGAGCGTCAGAGTATGTTAAGACTTGAAAACGTCAGGCTGGATCTGCCTGAAAAAGAGAACCTCATAAACGGAGTAACGCTTTCGGTCGCGCCGGGGAAACTTACCGTTATAACGGGACCGAACGGCGGCGGCAAGACGAGTCTTGCCAAGCTTATCGCGGGACTGTTCGTTCCGACCTCAGGCAGGATATTTCTTGATGATGAGGATATAACCGGCATGTCCATAACAGACAGGGCCAATCGCGGTATAGCATATGCGTTCCAGCAGCCCGTAAGCTTTAAGGGAATAACAGTGCGTACCCTCATGGAGATCGCCTCGGGAGCGGGTATGTCCGAGATGAGTATGTGCAGGATACTTGAGAAAGTAGGCCTGTGCGCAAGGGATTACATGGACCGCGAGATGGATTCCGGACTTTCCGGCGGAGAGATGAAGAGGATCGAGATAGCCACCGTGCTCTCGAGAAACGCGCGTTACGTCGTGTTTGACGAGCCGGAAGCGGGTATCGATCTGTGGAGCTTTACGAGCCTTATCGATGCGTTCAAAAAGCTCAAAGAAGATGAAGAACGGGCACTTCTGATCATATCGCATCAGGAGAGGATACTTGACATAGCCGACGAGATTGTTGTTATCAGGGACGGCGTAGTGACAGAGAGCGGCACAAGGGATAAGGTATTCCCGAAGCTTCTTGACGGTAAAAACAAAGCATACTGCCCGAAAGGCAATGAGATGTTCTAGGTATGGATAAGATAACCGAAGAGATATTAAAAGAGATAACGGACTGGGACAAAGTGTTTGACGGAGCCTATTCACTCAGGGAGAACGGCGAGTGCATAAGCTTTCAGAACAGCGATCATATCCGCATAGTCAAAAAAGAAGATAAGAGCGGTATCGACATCTACATTTCCGACAAAGCAAGCGGAGAGACCGTCTACATCCCTGCGTGCGTAACAAAGAGCGCGGTCAAAGATCTCGTATACAATGATTTTCACGTGCAGAGCGGTGCTGATGTCACGATAGTCGCGGGATGCGGCGTACACACCGACTCCGAAGAGGGATCGAACCATAACGGCATACACAGATTCTTTCTGGAAGAGAGCGCGCATGTCGTATACAAAGAAAAGCATATCGGGATCGGCGAAGGAACGGGCGACCGAGTGATCGATCCGGTGACATACGCGGAGCTTTCCGAGGGCGCGGTACTTGAGATGGAGACGATACAGCTTCGCGGAGTTGACAGGACCACCAGACAGACACAGGCAAAGCTTCAAAAAGACGCAAAACTTATCATACACGAGAGTATCATGACCGACGGATCGGAGAGAGCGAAGACTGATTTTACCGTTGATCTTGACGGCGAGGATTCAAGCGTCGATATCGTTTCGAGAAGCGTTGCCAAGGGTGACTCCGTACAGGAATACAGATCCGTCATAAACGGAAACGTCAGGTGCACGGGGCATTCCGAATGTGATGCTATCCTTGCCGACAACGGAAAGGTAAATGCCATGCCGGCGCTTTCGGCTGCATCCGTTGATGCAAACCTCATTCATGAGGCCGCGATCGGGAAGATAGCGGGCGAACAGATAATAAAACTTATGACGCTCGGCCTTTCGGAAGAAGAGGCTGAGGAAAAGATAATCGCGGGATTTTTGGGAGTGTAGCACAATTGTCCGAGACCAAGATGACTGAACTGATACTGGACGACGGCGCGTTCGAAGCGCTGCAGGAGAATCAAAGTCCTGAGCAGCTGTATCAGGAGCTCATTTCGCGTGTCAAAAAATACCACCCGTCCGACGATATCTCACTTATCGAAAAAGCCTATAATCTGGCGTATATGGCTCACAAGAACCAGCTTCGCAAATCGGGAGAGCCGTATATAATCCATCCCCTTTCGGTAGCTATAATACTTGCGGAACTGCAGCTCGACAAAGAGACGATAGTGTCGGGTATCCTTCATGATGTCGTTGAAGATACGGTCATAACCGACGAGGAGCTGCGCGACCAGTTCGGCAATTACGTTGCGCTCATAGTCGACGGCGTCACAAAACTCGAGAAGATCAAATACAATGACGACAAGCTCGAATACCAGGCCGAGAACCTGCGTAAGATGTTCCTTGCGATGGCCAAGGACATTAGGGTCATAATGGTCAAGCTCGCCGACAGACTACACAACATGAGGACGCTCCAGTATCAGCCCGAGCAGCGCCAGATAGAGATCGCAAGGGAAACGATGGACATTTACGCGCCGCTTGCACAGCGCCTCGGTATATCGAAGATGAAGGTCGAACTCGACGACCTGTCACTTAAATATCTCGAACCGGAAGTGTATTACGATCTTGCTGACAAGATCAAGATCAGAAAATCGGAGCGTGAGAAATATGTATCCGACATAGTCGCGGATGTGAGCAGACATATCAAGAATGCCGGGATAGAGGCGACCATAGACGGCCGTGTCAAGCATTTCATGTCCATATACCGCAAGATGCTCAATCAGGACAAGACGCTCGACCAGATATACGATCTGTTTGCGGTCAGGATCATCGTAAATACCATACCCGACTGTTATGCGGCACTCGGCGTCATTCATGAGATGTACAAGCCCATTCCGGGACGTTTCAAAGACTATATAGCTATGCCCAAGCCCAATATGTACCAGAGCCTTCATACGACACTGATCGGGCCCACGGGACGGCCTTTCGAGATACAGATCAGAACGTACGAGATGCACAAGACGGCAGAATACGGTATCGCCGCGCACTGGAAATACAAGGAGAACTCCGACGGCAAGAAGATCGAGGAATCCGAAGCCGAGAAGATGAGCTGGCTCCGCCAGATCCTTGACTGGCAGGTCAACCTGTCCGATAACAAGGAGTTCCTCAATACGTTAAAATCAGACCTTGAGCTTTACTCTGACACCGTATACTGCTTTACCCCGACCGGAGACGTCAAAACACTTCCCGCGGGGTCCAATCCGATAGATTTCGCTTATGCGATCCATTCCGCTGTGGGCAACAAGATGATCGGTGCCCGCGTCAACGGCCAGCTCGCAACGATCAACTACAAGATCCAGAACGGCGACCGTATAGAGATAATCACCAGCCAGAATTCGAGAGGACCGAGCCGTGACTGGCTCAACATAGTCAAATCCAATCAGGCCAAGACCAAGATCAACCAGTGGTTCAAGAACGAACTGAAGGAAGACAATATACAGAAGGGCAAAGAGATGCTGCTCGCTTTCTGTAAGGCGAACGGCGTTGATCCCGCAGTGATCATGGTCCCGCAGTATATGAACGCGATCCAGCAAAAGTACGGCTTCAGGGACTGGGATGCGGTAAGGGCCGCGGTCGGACACGGAGGCCTTCGCGAGGGACAGATCGTCAACCGCATGAAGGAGATGTACGACAGGGATCATCCGCACATCATGTCCGATGAGGAGATCATCGAGGATGTCAGGGAAGCGGCCAGCCACAGGAAACTGACCGTAAAGCGCAACGGCGGTGTTGCCGTACAGGGAACCGATGATCTTGCGGTACGATTTTCGAAGTGCTGCAGTCCGATCCCCGGAGATGAGATCGTAGGATACGTCACGAGAGGAAGAGGTGTCTCGATCCACAGGACAGACTGTGTCAATATCATCGCGCTGCCCGAAGATGAGAGAGCCAGACTCATAGAAGCCGAATGGGACCGTGACGAAGGCGAAATGTCGGAAAATGAGAAATATGAGACCGGCATCCGCATATTCGCTCAGGACAGAAAAGGACTGCTCCTTGATCTGACAAGATTCTTAAGCGACAAAGGCGTCAGCATCCTCAACATGAACGTTCGAACGAGCAAGCAGGGTACGGCGACGATCGAACTTTCCTTCTCAACATCGGGCAAGGAGGAACTGAAGGAAGTAGTCGAGAAGATCCGCTCCATAAGCGGAATACTGGATATAGAAAGGACGGCAGGCTGATGGGTGAGATCAAAGTGGGAAGAATGGTCCTCGGAATGGTCGAGACCAACTGTTACTTCGTTTACGATGCGGATACAAAAGATGCCGTTGTGATCGACCCGGCCAAGAACGGGCTTTATGAGAAACTGTCAGCGAACGGAATGAATGTTCGCGCGATACTTCTGACGCACGGACATTTCGATCATATAATGGGTGTTCATGAACTCACAAAGCTTTCGGGTGCAAAGGTATATGCGCTCGCGGAAGAGTGTGCTCTTTGCGGCGATGCCGATCTTAATGCTTCCGCCCAGATCCGGCGCCCGTATACGGTGGATGTTGATGTGAAACTTTCCGACGGTCAGGAGTTTGATGCAGCCGGAATAAACTTTAAGGTGATAGCGAGCCCGGGACATACCGAAGGCAGCTGCTGTTATTATGTGGAAAGCCGGAAGTGGCTCTTTACCGGAGACACGCTGTTTTGCGGGTCGATAGGAAGAACGGATCTTCCTACCGGAGACGGCAGAAAGATAATGGAAAGCGTTCATATGCTCATCGATACGTTTGATGATGACGTCAAGGTATATCCCGGCCACGGGGACACCTCAACCATCGGCAGCGAGAAGGCATACAATCCCTTTTGTGCCTAAGGCCATGGGGGTACTGGGCCGTTTTTCAAGATTCCCGAAGGATACATAAAGATGTTAGCTCTGCTCAACAGTCCCGGTTATTCCTATGATGTTCATTCGCTCATAAAGGCCTTTTATCCGGAAGAGAACGTCCGGATCGTAACTGACGCAGCGGAATCCGCCGACATTCCTGTCGTGAGTGTGTTCGTATCATCGGGCGATGTCAGGGA
>JAFZRD010000164.1 GCA_017620055.1 Lachnospiraceae bacterium | reverse complement strand
CGAGTCGCCGTTCATCACGCTGCGTCCGATAGCGATCAAGTCCGCGATAGGTGAGCTGTTGTGGATCTACCGGGATATGTCGAACGATCTCGACCTTTTGCGCGACAAATACAACATCACGTGGTGGGATGAGTGGGATATCGGTGACCGCACGATCGGGCAGTGCTACGGTGCGACTGTCAGAAAGTGGAACCTTACGGAAAATCTGATCAATGATATCAAAAACGATCCCGACGGAAGACGCCACATCATCAATATGTGGCAGGAGGATGATTTCAAGGCGAAGCACGGGCTCAAGCCGTGTGCGTATCAGACGGTCTGGAATGTCAGATATGCGGATGGGAACACTTACCTTGATATGTGCCTCTTTCAGCGTAGCTCCGACTATCTGACGGCGGGATGTATTAATCAGCTGCAGTATACGGCGTTCCTGATCGCGATCGCGAACCATCTCGGATATATTCCCGGAAGGTTCACGTGGTTCGTCGCAAATGTTCAGGTGTATGACCGCCATATGGAGCAGGCCAGGGAAATGCTCTCGCGTGAGAGCGTCGAATGCTCTCCTGTGATAACGCTCCCTGAGCGAAAATCATTCTGGGAGCTTGAGGTCGATGATTTCAAGGTTGAGGGGTATCCGAGGGATGAGATCAAGGCGAAGAACCCGCAGTTGAAATTTGACCTGGGAATATAGTTTATAGTACGGGCTTCGCAGGATTACACATTTGTTCGAAATGGCGCTTTCGCTCCGTTTCCGGACGTCACGTTACTAGACTCGAAAAGACCTCGTCAAGTAACAACGTCCTCCAAGGCATTTCTCACAAACGGTAATCCTGCTCGCCCTTGATATTTGAAAGGAATATATATGAAATGTATTGCAGCGGTAGATAAGAACTGGGCGATCGGCTTCAAGGGGAAGCTCCTTGTGTCGATACCTAACGATCAGAAGATGTTCAGAAATGAGACGACCGGAAAGGTGATAGTGCTCGGGCGCAAAACGCTTGAGACATTTCCGAACGGTCTGCCTCTTAAGAATAGGACTAACATCATCCTGACACATGATCCTTCATATACGGCAGGTGATGCGATCATAGCTCACAGTGATGAAGAACTTTTTGAACTGTTGAAAGAGTACGATTCTGACGATATAAATATAATAGGCGGCGAAAGCGTCTATAAGCGCTTTGTGCCGTACTGCGACACGGCGATCATCACGAAGATAGATCAGGCTTACGAGTCGGATGCATTCTTTCCGGATCTCGATAAGGATGATGACTGGACGATGACGGCCGAGTCCGAGGAGTTCACGTATTTTTCCGTGGAATATACGTTCAGGGAATACAGGAATTCCAATGTCAGGAAGTTCTGAGAAAACAAAGGGGAGAAAACGGGGAAAGGAAAATGAAAGGAAAGCGCGGGATCATCAAAAGGATACTGCTGATCGTTCTGACAGCGGCAATCATCATACCGGCGTCGCCGACGCAGGTACATGCGGAGATATTCTATCTGCAGGGAGGCAGGCGGCTCGATACGGATTTCTATGCGAATTACTATCCGGACCTGAAGGCCAAGTACGGATACAATGCGCATAAGCTTCTCGACCATTACATCAACTACGGGATCTTCGAGAGGCGTATACCGTCCATGTACTACCTGAATAACATGGATGCACTCGCCATAGGTGATTTTGTCCCTAAGGCGATACTGTATCAGAGAAAGAGCCTTCGAAAGGGCTGCAATGAGGCACAGTTCTACAACGCCTACGACGAGGCATACCATAAGGTCTGCAAGCCGGCGAAACAGGCCGCGCCCCTCAATATGTACGCCCAGCTCGGGATAGTCGCACAGAAACTTTATGACAGGGTCAATACATATCCCGGCGTTAAATACAAAACAAAGGGAGAGCATTATAACGATCCGTGCGGAGTGTTCGGGAACATGGATAAGGATGCGAACGGGTACAGGATACCGTACGGAGCCGATTGCGCAGGCGCCACGCGTGCCGTCGGGCTCTGCCTTAACATTCTGTGCATACCGTACGAACACGTCAACGAGAATAAATGGAAACAGCAGTGGGCCCGTATCAATATCAACGGCAAATACTATGTTATAGATCCGTATGTTTCACCGTATGTAATGGAGGAGACGTATTATGTGCGTCTGTATCCTCCATATATGCTTTGATGGGAAAAGGAGGTAACCATGGAAAGAGAAAGATCACAAGAGGCGTATGTAAACAAGACCGCATTGATCCTGTTCACCGTGCTGACGGGAATCATCAGTGTCGCCTACATCGTTCAGTTCATTAAGGGCGAGGCAGGCTGGGGACTGTTCCTGCCGATCGAGATATTCGATCTGATACCGATGATACTCGGATGGGTCGTATATAAGGCCAACAATGATTCACCGCTGATCAAACACATCATGGCGATAGGATACGGACTGTTCTATCTGGTCCTCTGCATGATCTCAACGAACACGATCCTTGTATTCGTATACGCGCTTCCTACCGTGATCATGGTTTCCATGTTCAATGATTACAAATTGTCCGTGACGAGCGGTGTCGGCGTATCGGTCATCGCCATCATCCATGCGGTCAAGTTCGCAAACATGAAGAACTGGGAGGGCGGAGCCGTCGCTGATCTTGAGATAGAAGTACTCATCATGATCCTCTGCTCGATATTTTCTATTGTGGTAAACAGAGTCATAACGGCCATCAACAACGAGAGAATGGACGAGATACATGAGGCAGGAGACAAAACGACCCATATGCTCGACGAGATAATGGAAGTATCGGGTGCCATCATTGAGGATGTTGCGGTCGTATCGGATAAGATGACAACGCTTGCCGCATCAAGTGAGGAAACACTTGCCGCGATGCAGGAGATAGAGACCGGCACCGGCGAGACGGCGGATTCGATACAGAACCAGCTGTACAAGACGGAAGAGATACAGAACCAGATCGATCAGGTTACGACAGCCGCCGATAATATCGGCGAAAATGTCACCGTTACGGACGAAGCATGCCGCGAAGGACGCGAGAACATCGGTAAACTTATGCAACAGGTTCAGTTGTCCGAAACAGCCGGAACCGAAGTCATGAAGGAAGTAGACCAGCTCAAGGATGCCACAACAAAGATGCAGTCGATCGTCGAACTGATCCAGAGCGTTGCATCCCAGACGAGCCTTCTCGCGCTTAACGCATCTATCGAAGCAGCACGTGCGGGTGAAGCGGGAAGAGGATTTGCGGTTGTCGCGACCGAGATATCTAACCTTGCCGGACAGACACAGACGGCCACGGAAAATATCAGCGGTCTTATCGCAAACATCTCCGAGGAAATGTCGGAAGTCGTTACCGCTCTCGATTCACTCGTTGAAGGTAACAGGGTCCAGAACGAATCCGCTCATATCACACAGGGCAGCTTTGAGAAGATCGTTGACAGCATATCCGCGATCCGTGATAATTCGGCTAATCTCTCCGGTATAGTCGGAAACCTTGCACATGCCAACCAGGAGATCGTTGAGAGCATTCAGACGATATCGGCCATCACCGAAGAAGTATCAGCCCATTCCAACGGCACATGCCAGACGACCGAGCACAACGAGAGAGTTGTTGAAGAGGTACTCAGCGTTGTTGACGGCATGACAAAGAAAGCCGAGCAGCTTAAAGCACTCCGGTAACACCGCATTATTGACAATCGCCTTATTCAAGCGGATAATATGTCAATATAATAAAACTACAGAAAGAAGGAGTGTCAAATGGAAAAGAAAAACATTGACTGGGGAAACCTTGGTTTTGCTTACATGCAGACCGATTACCGTTTCGTGTCCAACTTCAAGGACGGAAAGTGGGACGAGGGAGAGCTTAGCACCGATGCCAATATCGTGCTCAATGAGTGCTCCTGCGTGCTACAGTATGCCCAGACTGTTTTCGAAGGCCTTAAGGCATATACGACAGAGGACGGCAGGACCGTTGTGTTCCGTCCGGACTTAAACGGCGAGAGACTCGAGCAGTCCGCAGCACGTCTTAAGATGCCTGTATATCCTAAGGAAAAGTTTATTGAAGCCGTTAAAAAAGTAGTCAAGGCTAACGAGGCTTTTGTACCTCCTTTCGGAAGCGGCGCTTCGCTTTATCTGCGCCCTTATATGTTCGGTTCAGATGCTGTCATCGGTGTTAAGCCCGCGACCGAGTACCAGTTCAGGATCCTCTGCACACCTGTCGGACCTTACTTCAAAGGCGGCGTTAAGCCACTTACGGTCCGCATATGTGATTTTGACCGTGCGGCACCGCACGGTACCGGCAACATCAAGGCCGGCCTTAACTATGCGATGAGCCTTTTTGCGATCGTTGACGCACACGAGAAGGGATTCGACGAGAACTTCTATCTTGATGCCGCAACACGCACAAAGCTTGAGGAGACCGGCGGAGCCAACATCATCTTCATCACGAAGGACGGCAAGCTTGTGACACCGAAGTCGGATTCGATCCTTCCTTCGATCACGAGACGTTCCATCGTTCAGGTTGCAAGAGAGTATCTTGATATGGAAGCCGAAGAGCGCGAGATCCATGTGGATGAGCTCTCCGATTTCGCAGAGTGCGGTCTTTGCGGAACGGCTGCGGTTATCTCCCCTGTCGGCAAGATCGTGGACCACGGCAAGGAGATCTGCCTGCCCGCGGGAATGAGTGATATGGGTCCTGTTACAAAGAAGCTTTACGATACGCTCACAGGTATCCAGATGGGCAGGATCAAAGGGCCCGAAGGATGGGTAGTTGAGATAAACTGAAAGGAACAAAACAATGAAAGAGTTTTGGAAAGAGTTTAAGACTTTTATAAGCAGAGGCAGCGTTATGGATATGGCTGTCGGTATCATCATAGGCGGAGCGTTTACGGCAATAGTCAATTCGCTTGTAAACGATCTTGTGATGCCGCTGCTGTCGATCCTGACGGGTGGATTTGATTTTACAAAACTGTCGGTTGTGCTCGGTTCCGGAGACGGTGCGGCAACACTTAACTACGGAATGTTCATCTCGGCGGTCATAAACTTCCTGCTGATCGCACTTGTGATCTTCTGTCTGATAAAGGGAATCAACAAGATGAAGGACAAGATCGCGAAGAAGGAAGAGGAGAGTCCGACCACAAAGAAATGTCCGTTCTGTCAATCGGAGATAGACATAAATGCGACGAGATGTCCGCACTGTACATCACAGCTGGATAAAGAATAAGTGAGAAAAGGGGACGAAACCGTCCCCTTTTCTCATTTTCTCAGGGAGAATGTCATGGGAAATATCAAAGAGCAAAAACTGCGCAAGATAAAAAGGTCGAACATAGCCGGTTCCATAGTAGGACTGCTCGTGCTCGGAGTGATCATATTTGTCGCTTTTGCCTGGATGCTGATGACGTTTGTGGTTTATATCACTGATTCCAAAGTCAGGGAACAGTATGAGCTTGCAGGCGAAGTCGCGGATAAATATATGACGACCGGGTCGGCGGAAGGTGACTATATTATCGTCGACGACACCGGGAAGATCATAAAGGAAAACGGGACCAATACATGCGATCTTGCAGGAGGCGGGAGGATAGAGAATATCATTGTTTTCTCTGAGGCGGCCGCCGATGCCGGACTGAACGGTGATGAAAACTTCTCGGATATAAACGGGATGCATGATGACTTTGCCGAGAAAGTATTGGAGAATTCGATAACCGTCTATCCGGACACGAGGCATCATATCATACGGGCAGACGCAAAAGGCAGGGTATGGATCGATTTTTCCGGCTTCCGCCGCTCGTTCAATGAACTGATCGAAGCTGCGAAGAAGGAGGGGAACGATGAAATATCCTATATCAGGATTCCTTTCTGGACGCAGGTTCCACTCGACGACGGAACGAATATGATCTGCAAGTCATCATTTGACATGAACTTCAGGGAGATGATGATCCTCGGCACACTGTCGGTCATTATCTTTGTGATGACTATCGCTTTCCTGATATACATGATCTGCTTTATGTGCAAGAGCTTCAGGAATAGAAAGCAGATGACGGAAGTGCTCTTCATGGACGAGATCACCGGGAAACACAACTGGATGTGGTTCCTTACGAATGCGGACAGGCTCCTTCGGAGAAAATCAAATGCCGCAAACAAATATGCCGTTCTTGAGGTTGTGTTTGTCAATTACAGGAACTTCTGCGTATGCCATTCGGTTAAGGAAGGGGAGGAGATGCTCTGCCTTGTGGGGGATAAGATAGAGGAGCATCTCGTGAAGAAAAAGGAGATCTATGCGCACCATTCGGCAGCGCATTTTGCCGTGCTCATGACATATACGGACAGGGATGTGCTTGAGAACAGGATACGCAAAATGATATCGGATCTGGAGACGGTCAATCCCGATCACAAGTTCAATTTCCATGTTGGTGTGGACAGGATCGGAAGCTGTGTTTGCGAAGATGGAAAGGCCCGCCGCACCGATGTTGATATAGAGCGTGAATACAGCAATGCCGGTGCAGCCAGAGCCACCATAACCGGAGAGGACTCGGCCATCGCTTTCTTCGATGAGAAGCTCGTAGAGGAACAGAAATGGATAGACATGATAAACGAGAGCCAGGAGAAGGCACTGGGAAATGAGGAGTTCCTGGTATATTACCAGCCCAAGTACGATCCGAGGACAAACGAACTTAAGGGTGCCGAAGCCCTGATCAGATGGAACAGCCCGGACAACGGCGGACTGATACCTCCCGGAAGGTTCATTCCGCAGTTTGAGAAGAACGGGTTCATAACAAAGATAGACCACTATATGCTCGAGCACGTTGCCCGCGACCAGAAGAAGTGGCTTGACGAGGGAAAGAAATGCGTGCCGGTATCAGTCAATGTTTCCAGGGCGCATTTCATAGAAGAAGACCTTGCCGAGCAGATAAGAGACATAGTTGACGGAGCGGGAGCTCCCCATGATCTTATAGAGATCGAGCTTACCGAGAGCGCATTCTTTGATGACAAGAACGCTCTCATAACAACGATAGGAAGACTCAAGGAATACGGCTTTACCGTATCGATGGATGATTTCGGGTCCGGGTATTCGTCGCTCAATTCCCTCAAGGAAATGCCGCTTGATGTTTTGAAACTCGATGCGGATTTCTTCAGGAACGACGACGGGACCGGAAGAGGCCGCATTGTCGTATCCGAGGCCATCAGTCTCGCCAAGAAACTCTCGATGCGAACGGTCGCAGAGGGAGTCGAGGAAAAGGATCAGGTTGATTTTCTCGCAGAGGAAGGTTGCGATATGATCCAGGGCTATTACTTCGCAAAGCCGATGCCGAAGGAAGAGTACGAAGCCAGGATGTGAGAAGTGAGAAAAGGGGACGGTTCCGGATTCTCAAAAACTGATTTTGAGAATCCGGAACCGTCCCCTTTTCTTCTCACTTGACAATAATAATGAAATAATATATCATCCCTTTAGTGCGTTACGCTTTAACGCGTCAAAGCAATAAACAAGAAAGGGATAATGGTTATGTTTGTTAAGATCT
>JAFZRD010000163.1 GCA_017620055.1 Lachnospiraceae bacterium | reverse complement strand
GATCGCCTTATTAACGACCGCCGGATCGGCATCGTATCCGTATACGATTGCATCGGTGCGTCCGCTTACGGCGCGCGCCATCGAGCCTCCGATAAGGCCGAGGCCGATCACTCCGACCGTTCTCATAGTGTCGTTATGACCTCCCTGATCCGGTCCATTCCGACAGAAAGCTTTGCGAACGCTTCCGGTGTGATCGACTGCTGTCCGTCGCACCATGCGTTCTCGGGATCGTTATGAACCTCAACGATGATTCCGTCTGCACCCGCCGCGGTCGCCGCATATGTAACGTCTTTGACGTACTTCGAAAATCCCGTTGAGTGGGACGGATCGACGATGACCGGAGGGTGTGATTTTTCCTTAAGTACGGGTATCACGGAGATGTCGAGAGTATTGCGCGTAGCCGTCTCAAATGTCCTGATACCGCGTTCGCACAGGATAACATTCTCGTTGCCGCCGGCCATGATGTATTCGGCGCTCATGAGAAGTTCCTGCACGGTGTTCGCAAGGCCGCGCTTTAATAGGATCGGTTTCCGGATCGTTCCGAGTTCCTTAAGAAGCCTGAAGTTTTGCATGTTCCTCGCACCGACCTGGATAACGTCGACTTCATCGAACAGATCGAGATCGGTCAGTTCCATGATCTCAGTCACGATCGGAAGGCCGGTCGCCTTCTTTGCTTCAAGAAGATAATCTATTCCGGTCTTACCGAGTCCCTGGAACGCGTAGGGCGATGTTCTCGGTTTGAACGCACCGCCGCGCAGCATGTTCGCGCCCGCTGCCTTGACGGCCTTTGCGATACCCGTTATCTGCTCAGGTGTTTCAACGGAGCAGGGGCCGGCTATCTTGACGAAGTTGCCTCCTCCGATCTTTACGTCACCGACCGTGATCACGGAATCGAGCGGATGGAATTTCCTGTTGGCCGCTTTGTACGGTTCCTGGATGCGCTTGACGCTCTCGACGATATCGAGCGCGCTCACCGCATCTATATCAACCTTTGATGTGTCGCCGACAAGTCCGAGGATCGTGGATCCTTCACCCTGACTGCGATGTATGTCTAGGCCGAGGTCTTCTTTTATCCACGACTCGAGCTTCTGATATTTCTTCTCGTCCGCATTCGGTTTAAGTACAATGATCATTTCTGTTTCCTCACTTTCGCGCTTTAACGCTTTTAACCACTAAAGTATATATCCCGTTCCGTAAGTTGTCAACATCTTCCGGAAATGTATTCCCCGATACTATAAAGGACCTGCGCTCCGGCAGGTCCCGACTGATCTTGCTACATTAACTGGTTACTACTCTTCAACGAATTGTACGGCGACCTCGGATCGGTGTCGGTCGGGTCCCACCCTCTAAGAGCCTTGTTTGTCTCGTCGACCCTTATGATCGGACTCGTGAGCGGATAGACCAGATCCGGATCCTTCACGACCTGTACCGTGGTCCCCGGGACCGTATTCTCATAGATCCACTTTGCATCCGCGAGCGCCATCCTGCAGCACCCCATCGATGCCGGCGAACCGAGCTTGTTGTACTGCCTGTATTCAAGCGAATCCGGCGAATGACGATAGTACGGGACCGAATGCATGAGCTCGTGCTGGTTGAACCTCACCGCATATCTCGAATACACGCCGCCGTTCATCAGATGCCAGTCGTAATAATTCGTCGTTTTGTACGTGCCCGAATATGTATTGCCGTTCTTCCCCGTAGAGCACGCGCACACCCTTACCGGATTATTCTTAAGGTCAAATGCGATCACCTGCTCTGTTGCTGTGTTGATCATTATCATGCTGACCTGGCACGGCACGACCGACGTCAGTATCCCGACTCCCGGGACCTGTGATGTGCCCGGTGTCGTCATCGCAAACGCATGCAGCGGACTGCACATCGCAAAGAGCGTCGCAAGAGCGATCGCTTTTGACAGTAAACGTTTTCCTCTCATACTTCCCCTCGTTTCATATTTCGGTTAACTTAACTGTATTCTATTGTAACAATGATGAAAAAACCTGTCTACAAGTCACTTCGATTTTTTGACCGAAAATCCGAACTTCCCCAGATTCTCACCGAGCGAATAATACTCGCCGTGCGAATATGCGATCAGATCCGTCGCCTCAAGATCGAACTTTCCGTTCCCATCCATGTACGCCTCGTCAACGGTTATCCCGACGACCTCGGCAATGAACATATCGTGCGAGCCGAGCGGTATCATATCCTTGACCTTGCAGTAGATGTTGACAGGGCTCTCGGCTATTGCCGGAGCGCTCATGTATTCGCTGACATACTCCGAGAGGTTCTGCTCTTTGAACTTATCATAGTCGCTTCCCGATCTGACCCCGCACCAGTCGCACGCCTTTACGAGCTTCTCGGTCACGAGATTGATGACGAACTCTCCGCTCTCCTTGATGATATCGTGCGAGTGTCTCTCCGGACGCACCGATATCGACACCATTGCCGGCTCGGAACAGATCGTTCCCGCCCACGCGATCGTGATTATGTTTGCTTTCTCGTCACCCCTTTTGCAGCTGACCATCACCGCAGGCAGGGGATATAACATGTTTCCGCTCTTCCAGTTCTGTTTACCCATAACTTCACCCCGTTACCGGAAAATCACATCACTCGTACTCTATCGTGGCCGGCGTCTTCGTCGACAGGTCATAGAGCACACGGTTGACACCTTTGACTTCAGCAAAGATCCTGTCTCGGATCTTCTTTAACAGTTCATACGGTATCTCTTCGATCGTGGCTGATGTTGCATCAACCGAGTTGACCGCGCGGATGATGACCATCCAGTCATCGGTACGCTTGCCGTCCTTGATACCCGTTGATGTGAACGGAGGTACGACCGTGAAGTACTGCCATACTTTCCCTTCAAGCCCCGCTGCCGCGAACTCCTCGCGAAGTATTGCATCGGATTCCCTTACAGCTTCAAGACGGTCACGCGTTATCGCGCCGACGCAGCGTACGCCGAGTCCGGGACCCGGGAACGGCTGGCGGTATACCATATTGTCGGGAAGTCCAAGCTCTTTTCCGACAACACGAACTTCATCTTTGTAGAGATATTTGACCGGCTCGACAAGTTCGAAATCGAGTTCCTTAGGAAGTCCGCCGACGTTGTGATGAGCCTTGACACCGTCGGATTCGAGAATGTCGGGATAGATCGTGCCCTGTCCGAGGAATTTGATCCCGTCAAGCTTTGCGGCTTCCTCGGCAAACACGTCAATGAATTCCTTGCCTATGATCTTACGCTTCGTCTCAGGATCGGACACGCCCGCGAGCTTGTCGAGAAAACGGTCGACCGCATCGACATATATGAGGTTTGCGTCCATCTGATTTTTGAAGACCTCGATGACCTGCTCGGGCTCGCCCTTTCGAAGCAGTCCGTGGTTAACATGTACGCACACGAGATTCTTTCCTATCGCTTTTATCAGAAGTGCCGCAACGACCGAGGAATCGACTCCTCCGGAAAGCGCGAGCAGCACCTTCTTATCACCCACCTGCTCTTTGATCGCTTTTACCTGATCGTCGATAAAAGCCTTCGCAGCCTCGGGTGTCGTTATTCTCTTAAGTGATTCGGGACGCAGATCTGCCATGATTTTCTCTCCTTTTTACTCTTATCACATGAATCGTTTTGGTGCGGCAAG
>JAFZRD010000162.1 GCA_017620055.1 Lachnospiraceae bacterium | reverse complement strand
TCCTTCGATCAGGATATCGCCTGTTGATAGTCCTGATTCTATAAGACATGCAGTGTTAATCATTCGATCACCCCGCCCTTTAATATGTCAGCCAGTGCGACATCGATTATCTCCGTCGCGTAAGTGAGGTTGCCGTCGTCTTTTGCCCGGATCTGTACCTGTACCATCTTCGACCTGAAAGACAGTGTGTCTTCCTGTGACAGCTGGATCGTAAGAGTCTTCTCTTCGTTGTCAACCGCTATCTCATTCTCCGACAGTTTGAAGGTGCGTTCCGCTGTTGTCTGTCCGTCAGCCACTGTGAACCATATCTCCGTCAGCTTCGTCAGGTCGATATCGGAGGTTATGTGAAATGTGATCGAAGGCGTTGTGCCTCTTATAATTTTACTCATGATTGCCTCCTCGTTTGTTTTTCCATTTTTGAATAAGTGATATTATTCCCGCTATGGTCGCAAGTCCGAGCCAGGATACGATCCAGGTCAGCGCGAACCATCCGGCCGCTATCTGTTGTGAGTAGTCTTCCGGGTGCATATCTTATCTCCTTATGCCGACGGTGTCGGGATGTAGACGGCTATTGTGTCGCCCGCTGCCCCGGATTCTTTGGCTACGCCGATAGCGGCTCCACCTGTATATGTTTCGACATAGTTCCTGTCTGCTTTATCGTCGAGGCTTCCGTTTATTATTTCGTAAGCCCTTAAATCAAGATAATGGGTGTCTGTTGCTGTCTGATACAACTGAACAAGGGCATAGTTTCCGGCGATACCGCCCCTTGTATTTTGTACCTTTTTTTCTATATACTCTGTAAAGGTCTTTGAATCAATCTCTGTAATCTCATATGTAGTGTCATTGAACTGACAGAGTTTGATTTTGTTTGCAGACCAAAACGTAGCATAGCCGCTCGATCCAGTTTGAATACACTCGGATATAAGTACCTTCCCGTTATGAATATATGAGAATACCTCTCCATAATTAGGGAATGTTTTATCGACATAACTCCCCGTGATGATATCCATTATCTTGAGATATCCGGTTTGTCCGTGCGATACCGAACCTGACGCTGCGTAATAGTAGTAGTATGCCAGTCCTATCGTGCTGCCCTGTTGATAGACCTGTCTTAATCCTGCATAACATCCTCCGCAGCTCACGCCATCTCCGAATGATGCGCTGTGGCTTTCGTTAAACAATATAGGCACGCTTCGCACCTGCTGTTCGGTCGTTTCTGAGAGTGACGTTCCCGATACGTAAGTAAAATAAAATCCACTGGCATAATTCAAAAAAATGCATGCAAATGTCAGTCTGTATCTTACATTGGATGTGATTATCCCGGATAATACTCCTGACGCTGATATTTCGGCGTAAATAACTTTTGTATAGTAATCTGATGATTCATAGGAACTGTTCGTGATTGCGCATACTTCTCCGCCGCCCGCTGCGATAGCTACTACATTGCTTACTCCTGTCGATAAAGTGCTTACAAGCGAAAAGCCATTATCCGAAATACCTAATACTCCCAGGACCCCCGCATTATTATCATGAAATACTATGAAGTCGCCGCATTTATTAAGAATGGAGCAATTGTGCGCGGCATATGTAGCCAACTGGGCGCCGTTCTTGAATGCTGTAAGCGTACTTCCTATCAAGGCGATTGCGTAATCACCTATGCTGAACTTGAAGCTTATCGATTGAGCCTGATCTATCCATATAGGCTCTGTCTTGTATTCTACGAAATCTCCGGCAATTATATTGCCCTGTAGGATTATCTTGTTTGCCGCGCTGGCATTCAGGATAACGCCTCCGTCATCCAGTACATTGATTCTGCCTTTCATATCACACCACCCTTACCTTGATCGTAGCTGTTAATGTGCTTTCAGGAGTTCTTCCAGCTGTAAGTGTTAGTTTCCCCGCTGATGATTCAACTTCAATGCACGCCTTCTTTGCCGCTTCGGAGCACGCGTTTGTGAAATATACATCCGCGAGTGAATCTGCTGTGATTCTTGTATCGGTTAATTCGCACACGTTATTTGTAAACGACAGGGCCTGTTTGTTGATGAGTATAAATTCTTCGCCCATAGCATCAACTTTGTTGGCGATATCGTTGAGTTTAGATTTAACAGCGAATAACGGATCGCTCACTGTGAGATCTGTTCCATTCAGACTCACCCTGTATAACGGGAAGTCGTTTATCAAATCTGTTCCGTCCGTGATGTTTCCGGTGTTGTATGCCGGATCCTGCGGGTTACTTGCCGCTTCAGTTCCTTTGATGACTACGAAAGAAGCTTCCTCAACTCCCGTCGAGTTGTTTTTTGTGTATCTTGCGCAGATGAGATCATTTCGGAGCATCCCGGCTGTACCGCTGTCGATGCCGACTTCTTCTGTCGTGCCCGCTGCCAGTCTTATGTGGCGGCCTTGCATGAGCATGTCGCCGTCTGAAATCCTTACGGTGTTACCCGCAAGAAGTGTTGCCGCGAACTTGTTGCCGTGATCCAAAACGAACTGACCGCCGCCAAACGCTGCGATATTAAATGAGCCCTGATCGGCTGACATGATATGTTCAGCCCCTTCATGTCCTGTAACTAAGTGTAGTGCCATATCATTGTTCTCCTACTTCGTACTGGCATCTAAAGATGCTCTTGTTGATAGTTACTATTTTTTTCGTGATCGAGCGCGTCAGATGCACGCCTGTCACGATCTCCGACACCGTTATTACGTCGCCTATGTCGAATGTATATTCATCATCGAGTTTTATATTCACCGTGCTTGCCGACCATGCGGCCCGGAGTCTTGATTCGCCTTCGCTTATCAGTTCTTCTTCTGACTCGACGTTCGGATAATCAAGCACTTCGCATCGCTCTTCCAGTCCCGTGAAGGTCTGAGTCTGCGAGATGTTGCCGTTTGCGTCAGCGTACAGGTGGATGACCATGCGGTCTTTGAGTTCTCCCTGTCCGAGACATACCATGTGGTTTACCGGATTGAATACCTGGTCGATCGTGAAATTCACATGGTCGCTGTCAAGCTCCTCATCGTCATATGAGACATAAGGTATCGCCGACAGGGTGACTTGGCCTTCGTGCCACTCCATATGGAGCTTCGCGCCGAACTTGTCGAGCATCTTCCTTATTCCGGCGTATCCGGTGATGTATCTCCAAAACTGATACCGCGTGATCGTGATCCCGGATGTTTCGCTTGAAGCCGTGAACAGGCTCGACAGCCCTAATCTCGTGATCAGGGTCGCAAGTGCCGTGTTCGCATCCATGTTCTGAAGGATGTAATAATCCTCTCCGGCATCCGGACATACGACCTTGCTCTCGATCAGTCCGTGGAATGTCCGGCCCTGATACTTGACTTCCTTCATCTCGGTGTTTACTTCGATATCGTCTATGATGCCGCCGTATTCCGTACCTTCGATGTATATCCAGTAATCCTCATGGCAAACATGGTCGTCTATTGATACCGTGAGTGAGAAGTTGTTCTCCGAATCTCCGAATGCCAGGTCAAACTGGTAATCAAGAAGCACTCCGACATCTTCTCTGTTTGCATCTGCATAGATCAGGTCCATTTCGGCTCACTCCTCTCTTCGTAGAGGATAATGTCAAATTTATAATCGCCATCCCATGACACCATCGTTTCACCGGACGGGATCTTTTCGAAAATATAACTCTCTCTGTTCCTGAATTTGAACTTGTTCACCGTTGTCCCGCTCTGCTGTGTCAGGATGATCGTTTTTTTCTTGCTGTCGATTGTCAGGTACTCGTGAGCTCCGATCTCGCAGTCGACTTCGTACAGGTGATCGCCTATGCCGATATGAGGATCGTCGCACTCGCCGTATATGACCATACGAAAATCAGACCCCGTGAAGCCGGGATTTTCTACCATACGCGATGAAAACGGATTCGAGAAATCATAAGGATGATCTGTCGGATAATCCATGTCGTTACCAAGCGTGTGACTGCTCCCGCCGTAATTGAACTGGAACTTTGTCTCTTTGATCCAGGCCGGCTGATCCGTGAGCAGTTGCAAGGTTGCGATCATATAACCGCGTTTTGCAAGGTAATCTGTTTTCTGACTCCCGATGATATAGCAGTTCAGATAATATCCCATGAGGTATATTCTGCCCGGGCTCTTTACGAGAATATCCTTTTCGGACAGTTCCATGAGCTGATTGACTACGCTTATCCCGTCTTCTGCATTCTGACATGCTATAACAACCGGGACGTTCTTCCGGATAACGCCGCGCTGGAAGTAAGAGACTTTATCGCCAACCTCCGTGTAGTTCCATTGATAATCGTGAAGATCGGAGTAATTGACGAATACGCCTCTTGATCCCAGTTCAAGCTCTTCCCCTATATGGTTCACATATCTTAATGATTCAAGCATTTAGTTTACCGCCTTAACCAGTCTCGCAAATTCGCGGTCGTTGACATTCCAGTTCATATTCGAGAAGAGTTCCTGCTGCTGCATGGTCTGCTTCGCTATGAGGTTTGCAAGGTTATTGATTGCCTTGACCACTTCCCCGCTGTCGCTGTAAGAAGATGCCTCGTTCTTTGTCAGGACGCGCTCACCTTTGTGAAGCTCAGCGATGTATCCGTCAAACGGTACATAGTCCAGTCCGTTTGCATGGGATCCGTTCTTTTTCTTTGCCGCCGATGATGAACTTCTGCTTCCTGTATTCGTCGTCGATGACTTTGAGGATCCTCTAAGGTTTGATATTGCATTTGATACTTTTGATACCAAACCGCCGGTCACGTTGTCGGCTGCTTCCTTGACTCTGTCAACGATGCTCGTGACCTTATCGACGATGCCGCCGAATTTATCCTCTACCCATGCAACGACAGATTCCCATACAGACTTCAGGCCTTCCCAAAACTGCTCGAGCAGTTCTTTTCCGGCATCCCATAAGGTCGAGCCGAAAGACTTGATCTTATCTACCATGTTCGAGACAAAATCAGTCACGTTGCTGACTATCTTCTGTGCCAGGTCGACGATCGCATCGATGACACGCTGGCAGAAGTCTTTGATGCCCTGGATGATCTTCTCAACGCCTTCTTTGATGGTTTCAAAGATGGCCTGTATCTTCTCTTTTGCTGTTTCCTTGATTCTTTCAAGGTAATCCCGGACCGTCTCGACGATTTCCGTGATCTTCTCCCGGACGGTC
>JAFZRD010000022.1 GCA_017620055.1 Lachnospiraceae bacterium | reverse complement strand
TGTAATGTATGCTTCTTGCAGAATCTGCAGTATTTCTTTGTTTCCATACGATCGGGATGAGTCTTCTTATCCTTCTTGGTCTCGTAGTTTCTGTTCTTGCACTCTGTGCAGGCAAGTGTAATCCTGGTACGCATAATTTCTCCTCTCCTTCTTGAGAGCCACGCCATTGGGATTCTCCTTCGGAGAGGGCGTGGCCTACGTGCTGCAAAGTTTTCATAGAAAACTTTACACCACCTTGAGAACCTAACCTTGCGCGAGATTGTTTACAGCACAAAAAAAAGACCTGAATTCGTCTCGCCGGACTAATATAACACAGCAAATGGCCTGCGTCAATCGGTTTTTGATATTTATCAAGCCTTAATTTTGCGGGCATATAATGAGTATCAGCGTAACCTTATATACAATATGTAGAACTTTGTCCGGATTTGTTGTGATTATGCCCAATTTTAATAAATAATTATTGTTATTTTTTTGGTGTTTTTTCGCCCGTTTTTGGCGCTAAAACGCTTGCTTTTCAAGGACTTTCATAGTAGTATATAGACATAAAAGTAGCATTTTATGCCCAGGCGTCTGTTCTATCCTTAAGAACAGAACTCGGAACTGACTCCGTGGAAGCTGAACCATTCAAGGAAGAAAGGAGGGGCAAACAATGGCAGATAATACGGCTATTTCTACAGTATATAATCATTTCCTGACCACGTACGCGCCGCAGGGTACCAACAGCAAGTATGATACCCACAAGAAGAGCGAGTTACGCGGTCTTTATAATTCCATTGTTAAGATGAATAAAGATGCTCCTCTGTTCCTGTTGGACAATTCTCCTTCCACGCAGGAATTTGCTGTCGGGCTCAAAGAGAACGCACGCTCACTCAAGAACGTGATCTCTTCGCTGTCCATGGATGACTCCGATAACATGCTCGATCAGAAGGCTGTGGCATCAAGTGACGAGAACGTCATCTCGGCATCATTCATAGGGACCGGCGATATTGATCCCGATTCCTTCCCGACTCTCAAGATCTCGGTCGACCAGCTCGCAAGCGGACAGGAGAACCGCGGTAAGTATCTTGAACCCGATACGATGGATCTTGAACCCGGAACGTATTCGTTCGATATACATTCAAGGGATATGGACTACGAGTTCCAGTTCAACATCGGCGAGAACGACACGAATAAGATAATCGAAGAGAAGCTTGCAAGGCTGATCACCCGTTCCAATATAGGCGTTAACGCATCGGTGCTTGAAGACGGGAACGGAAGGGTTGCCCTTTCGATCAAGTCCGACGAGACCGGTATCCGCGGCAGGAACGGTGTTACGAACTTTGATATTTCCGATGACAACACACACAAGACGGCCGGTACGGTCGAATACTTCGGGATCGGCGACGTGACCGAGTATCCGAAGAATTCCAGCTTCGTATTAAACGGCGAGGAGCGCAGCACGTTCTCGAACCACTTCTCTATAGAGAGAATGTACGAGATCAACCTTAACGGCGTCAGCGAAGAGGGCACATCGGTCAGCATAGGCCTCAAGACGGACGTTGAATCCGTTACCGAGAATATCAATAACCTTGTCAGCGCTTACAATTCATTTATTGACAACGTGAATTCGTATGCCGAGAAGCAGCCGTATTCGAAGAAGCTCGTCAACGAGATGAACAAGGCTGCAGGACTCTACTCTTCCGAACTCGAATCTATCGGTCTTAAGTTCGGCGAGGACGGAACGATCTCGGTCGACAACAATCTTCTAACGCAGACAGCGCGTGAAGACGATGCGATGAACCAGTTCTCCGCGATCAAGAAGTTTACCGCAAATGTATTGAAGCGTGCCAACCAGGTGGCTCTCGATCCGATGGAATACACACAGAAGACTGTAGTTGCATACAAGAATCCCGGACACGGGTTCGCAACTCCTTATGTAACAAGCAACTACAGCGGAATGATGTTCTCGAGTTACTGCTAAACGTCCTTACAATATAGAAAGAACTCTGCATGATCTGCAGAGTTCTTTTTTATTCTACATATTGCCGTGCCAGCTCAAGATATCTTATCGGCTGCCGCCTTGAACACTTTGAGGAACGGAACTATGTCTCCCGCAAGCTCATCCGCTATAGCCGGATAATCCTTCTTAGAAAATCCCTCGCTCAGCGCTGCGACCGCCTTCTCAAGCTGATCGTCATTTATGAGCGGTTCGGGATCATTGACGACATCCCTCGTAACGTTGTATGTCTCGATCACAAAGTTCAGTCCGTCGATAACCTGAAGGAGAAAATCAACCGTATCTTCCTGCATCTCTCCCTTGATCTCCGCGATCACATTCTCCATCGCCGGGATCAGTTTACCGAGATATTCGGCAACCGTCTTAAGTGCTTCTTTCTTCTGTTCTTCGATCGTACCCATTCTGTACCCCCATGCTTCCATGCGCTTCGATACTACAGTAACTATATCGGCAAACATCCTTGTTTGCTTTAGCGAAATTATACCACAGCTTTCCGATAATTGCTACATCTTCTCAAGTCCCCAGTGTATCCATCCCCATTTCGAAACGTCTCCCGACGTATCCGTGATCGACAGTATCCCGTTCTTGATATCCCATGATGCAGCCCTGATCCCGATATCCGAGGCCATCCATTTGGGCTTCACCCGCTGTTCTCTCACTTCATATATGTAGATATGCTGTGACCATTTGATCTCGTCTCTTTTGACCCATGTCGGCCTGTGACTGCCGTACCTTCCTCTCTTCCAGCACAGCACCAGCAGATCCCTGCTCCCGTCTCTGTCGATATCATCAAACAGGAAATCCTGGGCGAGGACCTCTCCCGGAAGCGACCAGATCTCCTCGCCGCCGGAGGTGACCGTGATGCTTCTTCCCTTCTCCGTGATCACTACTCCGTCTTCACTTACCGTTTTGTCATGCGGAGCGGAATAGAGCGGCGGAATGATATATCCGCAACACGCCGCGACTGTTACGGCACCGGCCAGCAGGACCGTGATGGATGTGATTATCAGGGTCTTTGCGGACATCAGTATTCGTAGTCGTTGACAAATCTGTAGCTGGTCACCCAGTCGGGATGATCGACCTTTTCGGCATATGACGTGACATTATAGTCATCGTCTATGTCAACATCAATACCGAGCTTTCTTCTCCATTCCTTGTCCGTCAGTCTGTCCGAGATAGGCTGTACGAACTGGTAGAAGTTGTAAACACAGCCCACGGCTATCCTGAGCTTTCCGTCCACGGGCACTACCACGTAAATGCAGGCAGGATCTCCCGTTGCCATCTCCAGGACACTTCCGTTCGGATCGGTCGCGACATCCACAACGAGCGCCGCAGGATAGTTATCCGAGTTGGGATACTCTTCACCTGTCTGGGCCTTCATCGCATCAATCCAGAAATGCTCGATCTCTCCTCCGTATATCTCTATGAGTTCATATTCCTCATCCGATAACTTCTCGTTATTCAGTTCCTTGATCGATATCGTCTTGAGCTTCTCTGCAAGATCGGCAAGTTTGTTCAGGTTGTCCTGATCGTTCTTCGACAGATACCCGAACTTCTGAAGTCCGTCCGCTGTATTTCTTGCGAGCTTTTCAAAACGGCTGAACACGAGCGGTTCGGGTTCAACATAACCCCTGAAATCCTTCTCGTCATCCCAGCCGCCGCCCATCTCGGCCATTACCTGCTTGGAATAGAGCACGGTGTCATGCTTGAGTTCCGTATAGCTTCCTGCAAACGTCTCAAGGTCCTTCTTCGTCCATTCATCATTCTGCATGAACGTGGGATAACCTTCTCCCTTCTTCTCAAGAAGAGGACGGAGCGTGTTGAGCCATCCCGCATACAGACTCGCATTCCATATCGTTGTATCGTCATTGATGAACTCTTTCTTCATCGCATCAAGATTCTTGTCATAGTTCTTGTACTTTGTCTGGCCTTCTTCCTTCAGGATCGAATATGCCATGTCGGATCCGAGTGCTGCCGGAACATCGAGAAAATCAGGGAGCAGACGTTTATCTTCATCTTCGAAATCCCCGACCCTTCTGTATACGAGTTCCTGCATAATCGTTGCGTCCACGGTAAATCTCTGTCCCATGAACCTGTATCCGGGAATGACGTTGTTTGCATCCTCCGTATCATCTATCGGAATGGAATTGATGCGCGGAGCGCGAAGCTTTGCGGTAAGTGAATGGAATTCATTCCATGCCTTGTCATTGCCTTCAAGATCCGAAACCTTTACTCCTTCGCCGTATACCTTTTCTGCCACCGGCATATATTCACAGTATCCGAGGTCGTCACTTGCACCCGCAAAGAATGCTGTCACGGCATATATATCGCTCCATCTCTCATAGCATCCGTCATCGAGTGCGAGAGTTATGAGAAGGGCAGACCTGTCCATGTCCTCAACGTTTTGGGTGAACTGTCTCCGTCCGTACCACATCATAGCCCTGAAATACTTTTCAAGCGTCTCATCGCCGTCATAGTAACCCCGGGGTTTGTACTGGGAATAATCCTCCATGTCACCGGTAAGCTCCGAATCCTCTATTCCCGAAGCATCCATGACCCTGTTGTATTCTTCTTCCGTCTGAGCGGAAACAACAGAAGGGATCTTGGCATTCTCATCAAGCAGAACAGCGGCGACTGCAAAGAAAGTCGTGTTCCTCTTTGCCGCTTCCTCCCATTCGCTTCCCTCAAGATCCTTGTACTGATCATAACTCTTCTCGAGCATCTCGCCGGTGAGTTTTGACAGATCCTTGTACAGATATCCCTTTTCGATATCCCTCATAAGATAAGCGAAATAAACATGATACGTATGCATCATCGAATCAACCGTTACGAAATTGGGAACCTGGAAATAACGGTTCGATTCATACATCTCGAAGAACTCCCTGCCGGCACTGTCACCGACAACGAATCCGTTCTTTTTGAGCTTAGCCTTCATATCATCGGGATACCACTCGTATTCGTCGATGTTGATGATGTTACTCATGTCATCGGCGATCTTTATCTCCGGAACGGAAGGTTTCAGATCCTTAAGATCTTCATCTTCACTGTCGGATATCAGGCTCTTACGGGTTATGTACACGAATTCGCCGTCAAGGCTCTCCGGTCCCTGTTCACCCGCGGTATCTACAGTCTCCTCTTTAACGCTTTCTTCCCCGCCCTGCTGCGGCTCGGTTGTTACGGTGGCGCTGCATCCCGATGATGTGATCATAAGAGCGGCCACGCATAAAGCGATAACGATCCTCTTTCCTAACATCCTGTTTCCTCCTACCTGTTGAGTTTATCTATCAGTTCTCTCATGTCTTCGTATGTTACCTTTCCGAAGCTCATGTTGACCACGTTTCGAAGTGTCGTATCCCGAAGGAACACATCGGGATCGGAGCCGAACGCCTCCGTTGCGACCTCATCGGTACTCGATGTATCGGGATCCTTGAACAGATATTTGTCAAAGTAAGGTCCCGCGATCTTTGCCGCATGCGGATCCTCCATTATATCCTTATATACGGAGTTCTCGTCATATACAGGCTTCTTCGGCTTCTTCGGCGACACTCTTACAGTCTTAAATGCAATTACCTCACTTGCGTTCCTGCATATCTCAACCCTGTAATCGCCGTCTTCGACATACCAGTCGCCAAGGTCGGTATCGTAATATGCGAACGCACTCCTGTCGAGGATGAATCTGACGCTCTTGCGCTCGCCGGGATCGAGGCTCACCTTCGTAAAGCCCTTCAGTTCACGTACAACCCTGCGTACCTTCGTGTTGGGGATATCGGCTTCAACGTAGAGCTGAACGACTTCCTTACCCGGAATATCGCTCTCGTTAATGACATCGACCGTTACTTCCAAAGTCTCATCGTCCGTCATCGCATCGGTATCAACAGTCATCTTGCCGTATGAGAACGTGCTGTATGACAGACCGAATCCGAACGGGAACAGTACAGGCATTTTTCTCTTCGTATAATATCTGTATCCTGTGAATATCCCTTCCCTGTATTCGATCTTTGATACGTCTTCCGAAAAATCAGTATATGAAGGATTGTCCTCAAGCCGCAGGGGGAATGTCTCCGGAAGACGGCCCGAAGGATTGATCTTGCCGTAGAGTGCACGTGCCGTTGCCACTCCGACACCTTCACCGCACAGATATGTCTCCAGTATACCCTCGACTTCATCTATCCACGGCATCGCGACAGGTGATCCGTTTTCAAGAACGACTATGACATGGTCATTGACCTTCGCTATCTCCGATATCAGATCGTTCTGCACCTTGGGAAGATCAAGATGCTGCCTGTCGTATCCTTCGCACTCATACAGATCAGGAAGACCCGCGAACACGACAACCTTGTCGGCATTCTTTGCCGCGGAAAGAGCCCTCGCGAACTTCGCCTCATCATACGAGTCGTCCGTTGCCGAAAATCCCTCCTCGTACTTTACTTTCGAATTCCACTGTACCGCGAACAGGACCGAATCTACGCTGCCGCAGTTGACATGCGAACTTCCGCCTCCCTGAAAACGCGGTTTCTGAGCAAAGCCTCCCACAAAGAGCGCGTACTCGTCATTCCTAACGGGAAGTACTTTGTTCTCGTTCTTGAGAAGCACTATGCATTCGTTTGCGATGTTTCTCGCAAGGCGGTGATGTTCCTCCCTGTCCCATACGACCCCGTCTTCGTGATTTTCGACCGCTTTATATACAAACTCGAGAACACGGCCCACGCAGGCGTCAAGATCTTCCTCCGCAAGCTCGTTGTTCTTTACCGCATCAATGACAAGTTTATCGTAAGCCGCATACGAATAAGGCATCTCAAGATCGAGTCCCGCGGCGATACCCTTCACACGGTCCCTGACCGCTCCCCAGTCGCTGATGACAAGACCCTCGAATCCCCATTCGTTTCTGAGGATATCCGTCAGGATCCTCTTGTTCTCGGACATCTGAACACCGTTCACGAGATTGTATGCGCACATGACCGTCCAGGGCTTCGACTCCCTGACCGCGATCTCAAATGACCTTAAATATATCTCCCTAAGAGTTCTTTCATCTATTCTTGAATCATAACTGTTCCTGCGGAATTCCTGGTTGTTGGCGCAGAAATGCTTGAGCGATGTGCCGACTCCTTTTGACTGTACCCCGGTTATGAATGCGGCTGCGATCTTACCCGACAGGTAAGGATCCTCAGAATAATACTCAAAGTTTCTGCCGCACAGGGGTGAGCGCTTGATGTTGTTACCTGGTCCGAGTATCGCGGCAACGTTCTCCGCCTGACACTCGTCACCTATCGCCTCACCGACGGTCCTTACCGTATCAACATCAAAGCTTGCGGCAAGGCTGACACCTGTCGGAAAACACACTGCCTTGATGCTCGTGTTTACCTTGTTCTCGCCGGCTTCATAATCCTGTTTGCGCAGTCCGCTCGGTCCGTCACTGACCATGACCGACGGAATGCCAAGTCTTTCGATCTCCTTCGTATGCCAGAAGTCCGATCCCGAACAGAGACTGACCTTCTCCTCGAGTGTAAGATTCTTGATAAGCGTCTTGATCTTGGAGTTCATATTTCCTCCTTTTGTCTCTTTGTGAATATACCGATGCATATGCACCCGACAATAAACATTATAATACTAATCCACTGAGATGTGGACAGTCCGAATGCAAATCCGCGCAAAACGTCTCCCCTGAAAAATTCCAGAACAAACCTCATGACCGAGTACATAACGAAATATGACGCAAAGATCGTTCCTCTTGAGTGGGCTTTCCTGCTCATTTTATGAAGAATAACGAACAGAAGAAGGTTTCCGGCCGACTCGATCAGCTGGACCGGGATCCTCATCACCCCGTTGGATTCCGCAACAGGCGCATTGTGATATACGAAGCCCCATCTGCCCTCGATCCCGTAGCAGCATCCGCCCAGAAAGCATCCTATCCTTCCGAAAACATGAAACAGCGGGATCGCGGGGGCATACACATCCGCATACACAAACGGATCCAAGCGGATATGCCTGAGGCGCGCGATATACCAGAATCCGGCGACAACGCCTCCTATCAGTCCTCCGTAGAATACCATTCCGCCGAATATCCCTACAAACGTCGTAATGAAGTCCTTCACACTCGCAAACGTACCTGCGGGATCCGAAAGGGCGGCGACCAGCTCTCTCCATTTGGTGACACCGAACAGTATATGCGCACCGAGGAACACACCCAGTCCGGATACGGCCGCCACATTGACGAGCTGAACAGAATCCAGGTCATCCCTGCCCCTTACTGCAAAGTACACATATATGGCCGCAACGATCATGCCTATGACCGCGCATATCGAATAACTTCCTATATCATGACCGAACACGCTTACCGTGGGAAACATTCAGTCCTCCGATCTTACTTTACAAAGAAAGCAGCCTTCTGGCTGCTTTCTTCAGATTATTCATCAATTACAGTAAAACTGCGATCAACCACCCATAGCCTCCGCAAGTCCTGCGCATCCTGCAGCAGCACCTGTGCATACGGTGCATATCAGGCATCCTGCTCCGGTCACTACAGCGATGATGCTGAGAACCAGACCTGCCGTTGCGAGTCCCGACTTCGGGAAACCTGCAGCCTGATCGGTGTTTCCGGACTTAACCGCAAGAACGATACCAATGATACCGAGAACACAACCTACTCCGTAGAACCATCCGACACAAACGCCGAGAATACCGAGTACGAGTGATGCGATCGCCATACCTTTACCGGGATTATCCATAATTTCTCTCCTTCATAAAGAACGTTAACGTTACATCCATAATGTTACCATATTTGCGGCCTTTGTCAAGAATCTCCGCCTATGTAACGGCATTTACATTGATGATCATAACAGGCTTTTTGGCATACACGAACTTCAGTGCCAGCGCCGACGGATCGCCGTAATATGCATCGGCCGATCCGGCATACGCATCCAGGTCATCTCTTCCGGGATCCTCCGCATATTCCCCGATCCCAAACGCCCTGAAGCGTTCGACCGCTTCGCGAAAATCACGTACCACGCTTCTATCGAGCTTGTCCTCATTTCCCTTTACGCACTGGGATATCCATATAACTTTGAGTTTACCGGCGTTATCTGAAAGTATGTCAAGCGCACTTGAGATCTTCCTTATCCCCGCTTCGCCGTTCTCCGCAAGAAAGCTTATCGTCGTAAAGAATATGAGCGTCTTCTTTCCGTCCCTGTCCTCACCCGGCGCCCGGTCCGTGTCCGCTCTGTCGTATATGAATTCCGGCAGGACCTCTATCTTTTCATCAAGAACCTTCCGGACTTCATCATCCTCCGTTTGAGCAAACTCCATGATCCTGTCAATGTATACGTTCTTAAGCGTCCCGGAAGGAAGGATGATCCTGTCCGCATTTATCACTCCGGGCATGCACACGTAATGATCCGTGTTCCTGTATTCCGGTCCGTTCTCCTTCGTAAAATCATCCGTTACAAAGAACGGGATATATATGAGTTCATCTGTACAGTTCCTGAGTAGGCCGGAATAGAACCGAGGATCCACGGAGTACACGGTATTCCATTCGTCAAAAGGATTCTGTATGACTATCTTCGCGGGATGCATGTTCTGAAGGTCTGTCTGTCTGTAGTCCTCAACCGGGATATCCGCGGGATAATCACCGGGTGCGAACACTTCCTCAGAAAGAGCCCCGTCCCACGCTTTGTAACGGTACGGTATCGGGACTACATGAACACGGTATCTGCCGTCTCCGGCATAATGCCTGTAGAGTTTTTCCATATATTTCCAGTGCTTCGCGGCAAACGGCAGGAACACGATATCCCCGCCTTCTTCGCCTGATGCGCTGTCCCGATCCCGGCGGATCATATCCTCGGCCGAAGCCTTATATGCCGGAAACTCGAAGTCGAGTACCGCAAGGAGCTGCTCGTGCTGACCGTAGAAGAACGGATAATCATGGCCGTCCCACTTTTTATGGATCTGCATGTAGTTTCCAAACTTGCGGCGCATCACGGCGTCGTAGCAGAGCGGCACCTGCATCGTCGTATCCATGTACGGCAGGCGTACCGTTTCGGCATAGTATTCCTTAGGGATATACAGTTCGTTTCCGTACATTCCGAACGGCATCATCTGAACGAGCGCATCCGACTCCCCGTCCGGAACCGAAGCAAACAGCTGCTCGACGATCCCGTACATAAACACCCGGAGGTCCTCGCCTTCGAGGCTTCTGTCTATGTGCACTCCCGTATATGACTCGCACTGTGTGAGCATCTCTTCGATCTCGCCGCTCCCGGCCGCCCCGTCCGCGATATTGTCCGCGACAGTCAGCACGTATTCGGCGATCTTGGATATGATCTGCTGACGTTTCCTGTCGGTGCTGACATTGTCGAGAACGAACAGATCGATCCCGGCTATGTAGGGAAAACCGTGAAAACGCCTTAAATGTTCTTCTTCAAAACATATGCGGGGTTTGCCGACTATTCTGGCAACAAAGAAATGATGGCCGGGGTGATTTTTAAAATGCATCACCTTGAATCCTTCGGGAAGCTCCGTTTCGGCATACTGAAGAAACCTCTCGTAATCCTTCCGGCGCATTGATATGTCAAGATCATCATCCCACGGGATGTAGCCGTTATGACGGATTGCGGCAAGAAGCGTTCCCCAATCCGCAAAATAAGGGATGTTATGCCTCCTGCAGATGGCGTCCGTTTCGGCAAGGACATCCAACTGCACTCCCCACGCTTTTTTCAGCATGGAGGGAACATAAAATCCCTCTATAACTTCATCTTCATAGAATTCATTATTCATCAGACAAACGTTTCAATATACAGATCGGGTTCCTTGGACAGATCGATGAACCTGTCGGAACACTGGAGCATCGGCCTTGAATACTGGTTCCTGTTCATGAACACGACATCGCCTTCCATTCCGTTGTTAAGCCGCACCCTGTTGTTCATGTACGTTGTCGCAACGTGTTCCAGGAAGGTCAGTATGAAACGGCTGTCGTATTTCTGCAGTCCTTCCGATTCAAATATGCTGATGACCTTGAACGGACACAGCGGTCCGCGGTAGATCCTCGCTGCCGTCATCGCATCGTACACATCGGCTATCGCGATTATCTTCGCATACGGATTGATCTTATCCGCAGTCAGTCCTAGCGGATACCCGGAACCGTCGCATCTCTCGTGATGCATGAGTGCGATCTGTTTGACATTATCGTCTATGTTCTTCTCCTTGAGGATGTTGTATCCCTGGAGCGAATGTGTCTTGATGATGTTGTATTCGGCGGGCGAGAGTTTTTCCGGCTTTCTGATTATGTTGTCGGGGATCTTGAGCTTTCCTATGTCGTGCAGAAGGCCGCCGAGCGTGATGATATCGATATCCGTCTCATTCAGTCCGAGCCACTTACCGAACACGTTACATATGAGCGAAACATTCATGGAATGCATGTATGTAAAATCATCATACTGGCGCATGTTGTGCAGCATGTCGAACACGCTTATGCCGGTCATGTCCTCTTCGATAAGACCGGTTATGCTGTCGATCATCGATCTGCTGTCGATCTGTGCACCGTTTTCCGCGATGTTTTTAAGGTTCTCCTTGAACACCTCGGTATTCTCAAGAAATGATGACTCAAATTTCTTGAACTGTTTGCTGTTTTTGATCTTCTGGGAATAAGATGAATTC
>JAFZRD010000161.1 GCA_017620055.1 Lachnospiraceae bacterium | reverse complement strand
TTTTGAGCCTGTCGGTATTGTGTGAGCGAAGTGGTTTTCGCCGCAGGCGGAATTAGCCGTTTTCGTTGCTTGTATTCCATATATTTCTATGATAACATCAATTAAAAGCATATTTTTCTCTGCGCTTTAGGCGTGTGTCATAAACGTGTCTGTTACACATCTTTTTGAAATCTATGCTTTCCACAATACTTAACATCAAAGCAGGATTTCGAAAAGTCAGCCGGACTCCTTTCGCAATTCTGCGGCATATGCGTTCGCATTAGAAAGGAGAAGGACTATGAAACGTGGTTGGTTAAAGCGGATATGGTACAGAATCAATCCGAAGCATAAGGACAGGCTTTTTTGTACAATCTTCGGAACGGAAAAGTACAAAGGTTATGCTTTGGAACTCTATAACGCAGTAAACGGCAGCCATTATACTGATCCGAAGGAGCTTGCGCTCATCACACTTGAGGATGCTGTCTATATCAAAATGAAGAACGATATGGCGTACCTCATCAGCGGCAATATTGCATTATATGAGCACCAGAGCAGTATAAATCCGAATATGCCCATAAGGGGCTTCATGTACCTGGGAGAGCTGTACAGCAAACTTCTTAAGAGGGAGAAGGCCAGAATATACAACAGTACTCTTGTCAGGATACCGACACCGCAGTATATCGTATTTTACAATGGGACAGATAATTACCCGGAATGTAGCAAGTTAAAGTTGTCCGATGCGTTTGTTAATCCCAGGGATGATAATGAATTTGAATTTACGGCAACGGTGTATAACATTAATCTCGGGAATAATGAAGAACTATTGGAATCATGTAAACCGCTTAAGGGCTACAGTACTTTCATAGATATAATCAGGAAGAACAGTGCTCTGATGCCTTATGAAAAGGCAGTTGACGAAGCGGTAAAATACTGCATAGATAATGGGATTCTTGAAGATGTTTTATCGGAAGAGAGGTCAGCGGTTATGTTAGAGATGCTCACACAATTTGATGAAAAGAGTTATGAGGAAGGCCTCCGGGAAGAAGGACGCGAAGAGGGACGGGAAGAAGAGCGTGCCAATACTGAAAAAGAACGTTTAAGAGCTGATGAGGCAGAGAAGCGCGCTGAAGCTGCTGAGAAGATACTGGCTGAACATGGATTATTGTAATCAGTTTGGGAGCCTCAAATATCTATAGAATCTGAATTATAAACAGCCGCCATTCCTTAACGGGATTGTAGGCTGTTTTGTATAAAATATGTTTTTCACTGGAAGTGAGGAAGACGATTGTTCAAGATTGAGGAATATGATCATACCGTGGGTTGTAAGACACTGGAACTTTCGGACGGGCTGTTTCACGAGGCGCTGAAGGAAGGTGCGGTAAGCGGGAGCAGATTCCACGTCAGGAATTCCGACGGGGATGATTTTGACATAGTATATTATGACAACAATGATGATATAGAGCCTGTAGACAGTTATCCGAAATACCAGAAGCCTCCTTTTATGGCGAGGTATGAGATCTATGATGAGAATGACACGAAGACTCTTTGGCTGGAGTTCTTCGACGGCGTAAAGAACATGGTGTTTGAGGAATTGAATGAGTACACCGTTGTTCTGACAAAACTTGTGTTGTCCGTTACCGATATCGAGGTATACTGTACGGATCAAAGGATATTGTATTTTGTGAAGCCCAATGACCGGCTTCACGTTCAGGAGCAGCTTCCTGCGGATCTTGATAGGGATACACTTCTGTATATTCAAAAAGACCTGGCATCCGGAATTGAGGATGGAAGATTCAGGACGCTTAGCAGTACATATGCATTTCACAATGTTTTCCTTCTGCAGTGGATCCTCGCGGGAAGAGATCTTTCGCGTTTCAAATTCATTACCGTTGATATTGATGATTGGGCCGGGATCGGGGCAATATTGTCGTATTATGTTCGATACAGGATCGCGTTTGCAAAGTTCGGTCTGAGATTCATATTGAAAGGGAACGGGTACATAGGAAAGTTTCGGGAAGAAGAACTGACGAAGTATTTTGTGCTTGAATGCCGGGTTGATGAGGCGACGGATGATAATACACTTATCGTTCCGAACTTTATGGCGCTGTCCAAGATCAAGTTTCTAAAAGGGATCAGTCATTCTATTGACGAGTCGATCCTGACGCGGGAATTCAAGGCACAGATGGATGAATACTATGACGACGTGTTCGGGAATGAGAAGGTGCTCGGGGTCATGATACGAGGAACGGATTATATCACGTCCGGCATGACCGGCGACAGGATAATGGCCACGCCCCGGCAGATGGCGCCTCTTGTTCACGAGTGGCTGGAGGAATATGGGTTTGAAAAGATATTTCTTGCTACGGAGGATGAAGATGCGCTTTGTTACATGCGGGGTGAGTTCGGCCATAAACTGGTCGCATTGTCTCAGGAACGTGTGAAAATGTCCGATCTTCGGCAAAATGAGATACTGTCGGATTATGAGAAAGAACACGCGGACGGGATGTATGAGGAGAAACTGGAAGATACGACGGTCAACTATTTCTATGCATTATATATGCTTTCGAGGTGTGACAGCTTTATATGTTCGGGGAGATGTAACGGGGCGGACATTGTGTCGTCGTTTAACAATGGCAGATTCTCGCATTACTATAAATTTGCGGTTGGGGTTGAGTGATCATCTGTTGGCGGATCAAGCGTCAGGGTCAATACCTTTTGAAACAAGCAGGGAACGCAGACGCATATTCTCCTGATCCTTAGAATGAAGTTCCTGATCTTTTGAATGAAGCTCTTGTTCTTTTGCTTGAATCAGCTGCTCCATTGAGAGAAGTTTCAGTTCTTTGTCAGCCAACTCTTTTTCGATCTTTTCGGCGCGTTTTTTCCTAATCCGTTCTTCCCAGAGAAAATCCTCATGAGCTTGTGCCCATATACGAGCAACCTGGTCCTGATTCTTGTTGTAAAGTGTCTTCGCGGCCGTGATCATTTCGTTATCTTGTGAAGCTATCATACGCAAATCCTCCCAAGTGCTGGCTTTGAATAATGATGCCCACTTGTCGAGTCCCCATTTTCTGTCTTCTTCTGTTGCTAATTCTATACGCCTCAAGTTTAGCACAGACAGACTGAAATTTCCAGTATATAAGCGGCCGGATCTGTCATTGCGCAGGTGATGAGTTGAAAAGAATTCCGGCTCTTCCTCAAATAGATCAAAGTCAAGGATACTAATCTGATGTGCAGCCAGAACTGAGTCATAGTCCTCGCCTTTTCGAACATTATCATAACTTCGGCAAAGGTATATAAGAGAGCGTTCAGGCCAGTCCTTTTCATCCAAGACCTGCATCTCGATGTTTACAATAGTGTCATTATTAAGAAGAAGCTTGACGTCAAGGATGACTTTTTTGCCGGTCACCATCCTGCTGTAATCAATCGGGTTTTCCACACGAATTGATACTATCTCGTCCGGAGCCATATGAAGAAGAGAGCATAAAAGTTTTCTTAGAACACAGTTGTCGCTTTCCTCCAATACTATATGAAACATATAATCGTTGGTTAATGGATAATCTATAGTTCCAATGGCTGATTCAAATGTTGGCTTGGATTGAAGTGTTATCTCTTTTGTCATGGATGTGGTCTCCTTTTCGTGTTTGGTGATGGATCTTTCAGACGTGCTGTCTCCGGGGTGTGAGGTAAAACCTCAAAAAGCAGAAATTTCATAAGCAAATCTTGTTGCATCATGGATGATGCGATATTCAATTGTACCCCGGAGACCCCCAATATGAGTGTAGAAATGCCATCTCCAAAAGATGTAGTGCCATTATAGCGTAAGGCCCATATTATGCATATATCGGAAATAACGACAAAAAACGGGCATGCTTAAACGATTGAATCATTGTGCAGGTTGTTTAGTATAATCTCGACCCGATACATAGTGACAAATCCCTTGCGTGATTGTCACAAATAGGCTAATATATCAGTTATGAGAAGGTATCATTGGGTCAGGCTATATGCGCTCCTGTTGATGATCATCCTCTTTACGTTGTCAGTTCTTATGGTATCGGGAAGCGCATTTTCCATATACAGGGAATCGGCCACCCAAAGGAGCATAGTACGGAGCGTACAGGATATTGACCGTGCTTCGGCAGTTATCATCAGCGAAGTGGGGAAGATCGCGCAGACGGCGGGGAGAGAGCAGTACGAAGGTCTCCTCGAACTTGCGAGGGCGGAGGACGACTCATCGCTGTCCGAGAAAGAGCTGGATGACTATTTCCGGATGGGATATACGAACAGGATAATAGCCGCGCTTGGAGATGATCCGTCGCAGATATGTGACAGCCTGTCAAGGCTTCTGGCAAACGGCGCGCCGCAAAATGTCACTGTCATATACGATCCGAATACGCGAATAGATGAAGATACCGACGGAGCCGGTGTCACTACGGGACTGCGGATCAGAAATGTCACATTCGAGTGTAGCGATCCGGTTGCCGGAACGAGACGTGATACGCTCAGCTACAGGATACATTTTCCGGATGTCGTGTTTCACGCCGGAAATGACGACCTGTTCCGCTATGTACTTGTGGCCCAGAAGGGAATATACATAACCGGACAGACTTCCTCGATCATCGGCGACATCTACGCGGGAAAGCATACCGATCAGGAACGCCGCGACGCGGAGATCGTGTACGGCGAGACCGGGACGTACGGCGGTATCAACATACTGTCGACGCAGCTCGGGGTCAGGGCGGACAGGATAGTCTGCCGGGGCGATATAAACATAAACGGTTCATTCGTGATCCTCGAACCGTTCTCCGATGGGCTGGAATGTTATGCGCAGAGGATGAATGAGATCAGGGGATTTTCGAAGGAGACGATGTACACGCTGGACGGGCAGTTCATCCCGACGTACAGGATGGATGAGGCACCGCTTATCGAATACAACGATACGATCGGACTTGTCGACAGCTCGCTTGACAGACTCGGCGATATCTCGATCTATTACGACTCGAACAATGACGGCATCTACGTAGGAAAATACCGTAAGCTCATCTCCGGAACGGATGTTGATATAACAGGTGATTTTACGGGTATTGTTGCGACTCCGGGCAACGTCATAATCCATAACGACGTTAATTTCGAGGGAACGATCCTGTGCGGGGACAGGATATACATCATGGGCAACAACAACATCGTCGCAAACCCGGGCGTCATACGGTCGATCATGGCCTCCGATTTCGCCGACGAGAACAACATCAAAGTGTCGAACTATATCTCGCTCTTGAAGGGAGCCGGTTATTCGGACCCGGAGTATTACGTGGTCCCTTACAGATAATAAATGAGAAGGCAGGTAAATTATGGGCAAGAAGATCACTATCAGCATTTTTGACGGATTTGAGATCCTGATGGACGGCAAGCCGATCCTGGAGAACCTCTCCAACACGAGAAAGACGAAGCTCTTCGTTGCATATCTTCTCGTGAATTCGGACAGACCGATAACTCATCAGGAACTGTTTGAACTCCTGTGGTCCGGTGAGGATTACGCCAATCCCGCAACGGCTCTCAGGACGCTTCTTTACAGGTTCAGGTCAATGATAGACAAGGAGGGTGCCGACGGTCTTGCCGGTGCCATAATCTCGCACCGCGGAACGTATCAGTGGAACAGGGATCTTGATGTCACGATAGATGCGATAGATTTCAGTGCGCTCGCGCAGGCGGGCATCAATCCCACTATATCCGCTGCCAGGAGGAAAGATTACCTGGAACAGGCCATCGCGATGTACAAGGGAACGCTTTTGCCCGATTTTTCATCCGAGCCCTGGTTGATCGCCAAATCGGCAGCATACCGCGACATGTATGTCGAGGCTGTCATGGCTTATATTGAGATACTTAAGGGAGAAAATCACACCGCCAAGGTCGTTCAGGTGTGCGAGAAGGCTCTCGAGCTTGCAGGTACGAGTGAGATACTCGAGCTTGAGGCTCAGATCGCAAAACTTGCGATCGCAAATCCCGATGCGACGGCAAAGAGCAGTGTCGTGAACTATTACAATGAGGTACGTGATCTGTCCGTGAAGCTTCAGGACGAGGCTGACAGGATGCAGGTCGAGCTACAGGAGGAAGTGATAGAGCAGCAGGCGTTCCTGTGCGATTACAGAACGTTCAAGGAGCTGTACAATCTGCAGCGCCGTATGCAGTCGCGTTCCAAGGCAACGATATTCCTCGGGCTCATTTATGTCAGGATAGACGGTTCCGATAGCGGGGATCCCCTTTACGAAGAGAAGAGCATGACGGACATCGTGGGATGCTGTCAGAGAATGCTCCGTGTGGGTGATGCGATATGCAGGAAAGCGGATTCGGAGATAGCGATACTGTTCCCGGCGGAAAGCTATGAGGATGCGGTCGGGGTTCTTGAGAGATTAAAGAGCGCGGCACGCGAGAGAACGGATGAGGAGGTCGTCATCGTATACCGTGTGAGACCTCTTAAGAGCGGAAGAGACTGATACATCAGTCTTCCACAGCCACGGGCTCTTTCGGGAGCTTTGAGAAAAGGATCTTCAGAAAAACAGGTGTCGCGATGCTCGATACAAGTATCAGAAGTATCACGGCAGAGAAATAAACAGGGCTGATCAGACCGACTGAGAGGCCCTTTTGTGATACTATAAGGGCAACTTCGCCTCTTGTCATCATGCCCACGCCGCAGATCAGCGACTCGTTGAAAGAAAATCTGCAGATCTTTGCCATGATCGTGCATCCTATGATTTTCGCCAGAAGGGCGACGATCACGAAGCCGATCGCAAACCACAGTATCTCAAACGAGAAATCGGCCAGGTCGGTCTTGAGGCCGATCGATGCGAAGAATATCGGGCCGAACAGCATATATGAATTAATGTCCATTTTGCGCGCGATATAATCGGAATCACTGATGGAGCACAGGATGATCCCGGCAACGTATGCGCCCGTGATGTCGGCAATGCCGAAGAGCGCCTCGGCGATGTATGCCATCGCAAAGCACAGCGCCAGTCCCGCGATCGGGATACGTCTCGTGTGAGGGTATTTCCTGTCGATGATCTGGAACAGTTTGTATGTGACGAATCCCATTCCTATCGAGAATATGAAGAACATCAGCGTCTCAAAGCAGACGTTTGCGATGTTCACGTCGGGATCCTTGAAGCTTATGACAAAGGTGAGGACGATGATGCCTATGACGTCATCGATGATCGCGGCGGCCATGACGGTCGTTCCGACTTTACTCTTTAAGAAGCCGAGCTCTTTGAGAGTTTCAACGGTGATGGAAACGCTCGTCGCGGTCATTATCGTACCGACAAAGACAGCCTCGATGAACTTCGGAGAGGACAGAGAGTCCAATCCGTAGAAAATCATGTAGTATGCGGTTCCGCATACGAGCGGAACGAAGACGCCGGCGCACGCGATGAGAAATGCGATCGGGCCTGTTTTGCGAAGCTCTTTGATGTCGGTTCCAAGTCCCGCCGAAAACATCAGCAGGATGACACCGATCTCGGCCATCTGGCTGATGAACGCGGTGTTGTCGACCCATCCGAGAAGGGAAGGACCGATCAGAAGGCCGGCGATGATCTCGCCGACGACCTGCGGTATACGAAGGCGTCTCGCACCGATACCGAACAGTTTCGCAAAGATTATGATTATCGCAAGCGACTTGAATATATCGTATGTTTGCATAGCCACAATACTTTAGACCAAAAGAACTCAAAAGTCAAATCTGTTGAAGAAGGTCGGATTATATGATACAATACTTTGGCATATGAATATTGATAAGGGAAGATCATGCAGTTTGAGGTGTATTTATGATCGCATATAACAAGCTTAACGAATTACAGTTGGATGTAATGCGGGAGATCGGAAACATCGGTGCGGGTAATGCCTGTACCGCGTTGTCTGTGCTTCTCGGGACGGCGATAGATATGTCCGTACCGCATGTTATGCTTTTGGGATATGAATCGACGACAGAGTATCTTGGCGGCGAGGACAATATGGTCATCGGCCTCAGGATACAGATAACCGGCGATCTCGAGGGAATGATGCTTCACGTGGTGGAGAAGAGATTTGCACAGCGTATCATCAACACCTTCTATGCAAAAGAGATCGAGAACATCGCCAACCTCGACGATATGGATTCATCCGTACTTAACGAGATGGCAAACATAACGAGCGGAGCATATGCCAATTCGCTCGCAACTCTGACGAGCCTGTTCGTTAACATCGGTACACCCCAACAGATCCCGGGGAAGGTATCTGATATCATGAAGTTACCGCTTACGGAATTTGTCAAGCCCGGAGAGCAGGTGCTCGTTGTTGAAGAACAGTTTACGATCGACGATGAACAGTTAAGCAGCAATATGATACTTGCACTTGAGAGTGATTCACTTGAGAAACTGTTCTCAAGACTCGGTGTGCAGGTATAGTATCAGTTCATTTCTTTTTCTTCTTTTTGGATTCCATGCGGCTCAGTACCATATCGTATCCGTCGTTGCCGTAGTTGAGTGAACGGTTGACACGGCTGATGGTTGCTGTGGATGCACCTGTATGTTCCGCGATCTCGAGATATGTTTTCTTCTCACGAAGCATGCTGGCTACTTCGAAACGCTGGCTCAGTGACAGCAGCTCGTTGATGGTGCATATGTCTTCGAAGAAGATGTAGCATTCTTCTTTGCTCTTCAGCTCCATGACCGCATCAAAAAGATAGTCGACTGCAGCGGTTCTTATCTTTGGATTCATATGATGCCCCCTTTAATGGTTTATAACTTTAACGCTGTTACATTTTAACACGTTAAAGTGGAGATTGCAAATGAGTGTTCTTGAAACATTAAATGACAAACAGAGAGAAGCGGCTTCGCAGGTTGAAGGCCCGCTCCTGATACTTGCCGGCGCGGGCTCGGGCAAGACCAGGGTTCTGACCAACAGGACGGCGTATCTTATCGATGAAGCCGGCGTGGACCCCTGGAATATACTTGCCATTACGTTCACGAACAAGGCAGCCGGTGAGATGCGCGACAGGATCGACAGACTAGTCGGACACGGGAGCGAGAGCATATGGGTCGCGACTTTTCACTCGACATGTGTCAGGATACTGCGACGCCATATCGATCTTATCGGATATGATACGAACTTTACGATATACGATACCGACGATTCCAAATCGGTGATGAAGGAAGTGTTGAAGCGCCTTCAGATAGATCCGAAGCAGTGGCCCGAGAAGAGATTTCTCGGAAGGATCTCAAACTGCAAGAACGAACTGTCATCGGTGGAGGACGAGGAAAAAGATGCTCTCGGTGACTATGCGGACGAGTTGTTTGCAAAGGTCTACAGGGAGTATCAGGCAACGCTTCGGAAGAACAATGCCCTTGATTTTGACGATCTTATCATGAAGACCGTGGAGCTGTTTGAGAAGTGTCCGGATGTTCTGGAGAATTACCAGAACAGGTTCCGGTTCATAATGGTCGACGAATACCAGGATACGAACACCGCACAGTTCGAGCTGATAAGACTCCTTGCCGCGAAGAACAGGAACATATGCGTGGTCGGTGATGACGACCAGTCTATATACAAGTTCAGGGGTGCTAACATCAGGAACATCCTTGATTTTGAAAAGGTATATCCGGACGCAAAGGTCGTTAAGCTCGAGCAGAACTACCGGTCCACACAGACGATACTCGATGCCGCGAACGCCGTGATATCAAATAACAGCGGCCGCAAGGCAAAATCACTTTGGACGGATAAAGGCGAAGGGGAGAGGATCCGTTTCATCTATACCGATACGGCATACGAAGAGGCGGAACTCATCGTCGACAGGATATGCCGGGA
>JAFZRD010000160.1 GCA_017620055.1 Lachnospiraceae bacterium | reverse complement strand
TCTTGATCTCATCAACAGTCTTATTCTGCGTCTTGGCAAGTTTCTCGATATCGGCATCCTCTGTCGGAACGAACTCATGAAGAGGCGGATCGAGGAAACGTATCGTTACCGGATATCCTTCAAGAGCCTCATACAGTTTCTCGAAATCACCCTGCTGGTAAGGAAGGATCTTATCAAGAGCTTTTTCTCTCTCTTCGACTGAATCGGAACAGATCATCTCTCTGAAAGCATCGATCCTGTCGCCCTCGAAGAACATATGCTCCGTACGGCAAAGTCCGATACCTTCGGCACCGAGTTCTCTTGCTTTCTTGGCGTCATGAGGTGTATCGGCATTCGTACGTACTTTCATCGTGCGGTACTTGTCCGCCCATGACATGATACGTCCGAACTCACCGGCGATCGTTGCATCAACCGTTGCGATCTTGCCGTCGTAGATGTTACCGGTAGTTCCGTCTATGGAGATAAAATCTCCTTCCTTGAACTCTTTGCCGGCAAGCGTGAACTTCTTGTTAGCCTCATCCATATTGATATCGCCGCAACCGCTGACACAGCACTTACCCATACCTCTTGCTACAACGGCAGCGTGACTCGTCATACCGCCGCGTACTGTAAGTATTCCCTGTGCGGCCTTCATTCCGGTAATATCTTCGGGGGAAGTCTCAAGTCTTACGAGAACGACTTTCTCACCCTTATTGTTCCACTCTTCGGCATCCTCGGCGGTAAATACGATCTTACCGCATGCGGCACCCGGAGAAGCTCCGAGACCCTTTCCGAGAGGTGTTGATTTCTTAAGAACATTAACATCGAACTGGGGATGAAGCAGTGTATCGAGGTTTCTCGGATCGATCATCGCAACTGCTTCTTCTTCAGTCTTCATGCCTTCGTCAACAAGATCACATGCGATCTTGAGCGCTGCCTGAGCCGTTCTCTTACCGTTACGGCACTGGAGCATGTAGAGCTTTCCGTTCTCAACCGTGAACTCCATGTCCTGCATATCGTGATAATGATGCTCAAGTATCTTACATACTTTGATGAACTGCTGGTAAGCTTCGGGGAACTGCTTCTCCATCTCATCTATCTTCATAGGTGTACGGATACCGGCAACAACGTCCTCTCCCTGTGCGTTTACAAGAAACTCACCCATGAGCTTCTTCTCACCCGTTGCGGGATCTCTCGTGAACGCAACACCCGTTCCGGAATTGTTGTTAAGGTTACCGAATACCATAGGCATAACAGAAACGGCCGTACCCCAGCTGTAAGGGATATCGTTGTCACGGCGGTATACGTTTGCCCTCGGGTTATCCCAGCTTCTGAACACGGCCTTGATAGCCTCCTTGAGCTGTACGATGGGATCGCTCGGGAAATCCTCTTCGAGTTCTTTCTTGTATTCGCTCTTGAACTGTTCCGCCAGTTCCTTAAGATCCTGTGCTGTAAGGTCGACGTCAAACTGAACGCCCTTCTTCTCCTTCATCACATCAATGAGTTCCTCGAAATGCTTCTTGCCGACACCCATAACGACATCGGAGAACATCTGGATGAAACGTCTGTATGAATCATATACGAATCTTTCGAACTTGGGATCGGGGTTGGCTTTGATCATGGCTTCAACGACTTCCTCATTCATACCGAGGTTTAAGATCGTATCCATCATGCCGGGCATTGAAGCACGGGCACCCGAACGGACAGAAACAAGAAGCGGCTTTTCGGGATCACCGAAATACTTGTCGTTCTTCATCTCGATACGGCCAACGAACTCCATGATCTGACCCATGATCTCATCATTGATCTGTCTGCCGTCCTCATAGTACTGGGTACACGCTTCAGTGGTGATCGTGAATCCCTGCGGAACGGGAAGACCTATATTGGTCATCTCAGCAAGATTCGCACCTTTACCTCCGAGAAGGTTACGCATTTCCGCATTACCCTCACCAAACAGATAAACCCACTTTCTCTTTCGTAAATTCATTACCTTTCCTCCTAAAGTTTTAATTTTGCAAAATCACTTGTCACTAATTATACCAAAGATCACGGAAAAAATCAGAAAATAAATTTATCGGCAAAATAAGCGTCAAGATCGGCGATCTTGATCCTCTCCTGCTCCATGCTGTCGCGATCCCTTACGGTAACCGCGCCGTCTTCCTCCGAATCGAAATCATACGTTACGCAGAACGGTGTTCCGATCTCGTCCTGTCTTCTGTATCTCTTACCTATATTACCTCTGTCATCGAACTCGCAGTTGTATTTCTTCGAAAGCTGTGCATAGATCTTCTCTGCACCCTCGTTAAGCTTCTTGGACAAAGGCAGCACACCGATCTTGACGGGAGCTATCGCGGGATGGAAATGAAGCACGGTCCGCATGTCGGGCTTCTCCTCGGTACCGATGTTTTCCTCGTCATATGCCTCGCAGAGAAATGCGAGCGTTACACGGTCCGCACCGAGCGAAGGCTCAACGACATAAGGGATATACTTCTCATTCGTCTCGTCATCGAAATAATCCATCGGCTCCCCTGATGTATTCTGATGCTGGGTAAGGTCATAATCCGTTCTTGATGCGATACCCCAGAGCTCACCCCAGTCGGTGAACGGGAACGCATATTCTATATCCGTCGTGTGATCACTGTAGAATGACAGTTCCTCGGGATCGTGATCACGGAGTCTTAAATGATCCTCGGCGATACCGAGAGTAAGGAGCCACTCATAACAGAACTTTCTCCAGTATTCAAACCACTCGGTCTGTGTTCCGGGCTTACAGAAAAACTCGAGCTCCATCTGTTCGAATTCCCTTGTCCTGAAAGTGAAGTTACCGGGAGTGATCTCGTTCCTGAATGATTTTCCGACCTGACATATTCCGAACGGAACCTTCTTGCGTGAAGTCCTCTGAACATTCTTGAAATTAACGAATATACCCTGAGCCGTTTCGGGGCGGAGATATACGATGCTCTTTGCATCTTCGGTAACACCCTGGAAAGTCTTGAACATCAGGTTGAATTCCCTGATCTGGGTGAAGTTGTGTTTCCCGCATGAAGGGCACGGGATATTGTTATCCGCAATGAACTTCTCCATCTCTTCGTGAGACCATCCGTCCACCGAAGATTCAAGAGTGATATCCTTCTCTGCGGCATAGTCTTCGATGACCTTGTCCGCGCGGAATCTCTCATGGCATTCCTTACAGTCCATAAGAGGATCCGAGAATCCGCCAAGATGTCCCGAAGCAACCCATGTCTGAGGGTTCATGAGGATCGCACAGTCCACACCGACGTTATACGGGCTTTCCTGTACAAACTTCTGCCACCACGCTTTCTTAACGTTATTCTTCAGTTCCACACCAAGGTTTCCGTAGTCCCATGTGTTGGCCAGGCCACCGTATATCTCGCTTCCGGGATATACAAAGCCTCTGGACTTGGCCAGGGCTACGATCTTGTCCATTGTCTTTTCCATCTCTTTGCTCCTTTATTCTAATATGAGATAAGCAAGTCCGTCCGATTCACTTAAGACTCTTGCTTCATTCGAATCTATCACATCAACATTTGCGGAAACATATGCTATATCCTTAAATGTCCTGACTCTTGCATGCTCGCTCATTATGATTATGTTACGGTCGGACATGCTCATGATCTTGAGCTTGTCGATCTTGTCTCCCTTATCCACACCTTTTAACACAACATCCATCGTGTAGCCGTTATCGTATGCATCTCCCACGGTGCCCACGAACAGTTTCTCACCGACAAAGTTCTCGTAATCGGAAGGACCCGTGAATTCAAGATCCACATATATCTTAGAGTCTTTTTTCAGTTCAATGCCGCGAAGCTTGATCTCCTGCCCGCCGATAGCCTCGTTATACTCTTCAACGGATGAGGTGAACTCCTGCGTAAGCTCATCGAGGTTGTAATAATCCTTGTCAAAGCTCTCGACTATGCTCTCTTTGACCCTGCCTCTCTTTTCCACCGTAATGGTCGTCTCGGCAAAATCATATTCGTCTTTGGCGCATCCGCAAAGTGGGATGAGAGCAAGGAACATTATGCAGATTTTAAAGAAAGTTCTGTTCAATTACTGCCTCCAGACAAAGACATCCGATTGATTATACCCCCAGAGTATCCAAAAGGTCCATACTTTTAAACTTCCTGTCGATAAACCTTCTGATATACGAGGCGGAAAGTGCTGCCAGCTCCTCGTATACCTCATCGCTGACCGCGAAAGTGAAGAGCTTTTCAACCGGAGTCTTAACGATGAAATCTACAGCATATGCCGCAGAACGGCTAAGTGATGCGTCGGCCGGTATCCCCGGAAACTCTCCGTTCACGACCAGTGCTTTCATCTCAAAGATGACACGCACAAGGCGGTTGTCAAGCGACGGCTTGCACACGGCTCTGACCGACTGGTACAAAAGCTTTAGCATTTCGGTCTCGTCGTTGTTCTCCCGTGTATAATAATCCGCAAATTCGAGAAAGTACATTCCGAGGCACGCCCCGTCAAAATCCTCCCTCAGCTCTTCGAAATAATTTGATACCGAAGCCTCGATGAGATTATAAGCCGTTCTTCCTTCAAATACCTTGAACGCGGCAAAACAGAACTGATCTGTCGCCGCCATGAGTCTCGAACCCTGACGTCGCGCTCCTTTTGCGAACGCCGTGATCTTGCCTCTTTCCTTCGTGAGTATAACTACTCTTCTGTCATAATCATTTACGCTCGATGAGGCCAGAACCATTCCGGTCACGGTCACCGGGCCCGAATTATAACTGATCATCGCCTAATTCTTTCCGGTCATATCCGAAGTTCTTAAGAAGCATATCCGAATCGCGCCAGTCTTTCCTGACTTTGATCCACAGCTGAAGATTGACCTTTTTACCGATCAGCTCTTCTATCTCATATCTTGCGGCGCTTCCTATCTTCTTGATCATCGCTCCGCCTTTTCCGATTATTATGCCTTTATGCGAATCCTTCTCGCATATGAGCGTTGCCTCGATATCGGCTATCTTATCGGAAACCTTCATCGATTCTATCGTGACCGCAACACCGTGCGGGATCTCATCGCTAAGGCACCTGAGTGCCTTCTCCCTGACAAGCTCCGCGACTATCTGCCTTACGGGCTGGTCCGTCACGGTATCCTCGTCATAGAACGCGACACCCTCGGGCATATATTGGAATATCTGCGAGAGCAGAACGTCAACGTTGTCTCCCTTGAGCGCCGATACGGGAACTATCTCCGCAAAATCACACAGCTCCTTATATACATCTATGACCGCGAACAGTTCATCCTTCTTCTTTGTGTCCGTCTTGTTTATCACAAGGATGACAGGAACCTTCAGTCCGGATAAACCTTCGGCAATCTGTCTGTCACTCTTGCCGACATACGTCGATGCCTCGACGATCCACAGCACGAGATCGACTTCGGAGACGGTCTTCTTCGCAACGGATACCATATACTCCCCGAGCCTGTTACGGGCCTTCATTATCCCGGGAGTATCTAGAAGGACTATCTGCCCCCTCTCATCCGTATATACCGTTCTGATGCGGTTACGGGTCGTTTGCGGCTTGTTGGAAGTGATGGCGATCTTCTGTCCGATCAGCCGGTTCGTAAGAGTTGACTTACCTACGTTCGGCCTTCCTATAACAGCCACAAATCCTGCCTTTTTACTGTTTTGATCCATTATCTTCAGGTTTTTGCGGAAGTGCCTGTGCAACCGGTCTTGCAGGCTGCTTTGCGATCTTTGCTGCTTTCTTCTTGGAAGACTTCTTCACGATCGCGATGATACCCTTCACGATACCGAATATGATGAAGAATATTACGGCAAGTATCACAAGTATCACGAGAAGCATCGGCAGTATCGATACGAATCCGACTATGAAATCCTGTATAGCTTCCCATGCATCCGCGCAGCTCTCAAGGAATCCTCTCGCTATCCTCTGTCCGAAAGTAAGCTCTTCTACGGGCTCGGGTGAGTATTCCTTAACTTCCTTTATCGAAAGGTTGACGGTCGAATAATCAACCTGATTGTTCATCATGCGAAGTCTCGATTCATAACTCTCGATCTCATATCTGACCTGTGTCAGACGGTTCTCGAGTTCGATTATGTTCTCAAGACTGTCGGCCTGCTCGAGAAGCTGATTGAGTCTCTGCTGTTCGATCTTGAGCGACTCTTTGTGTGCTTCAACGTCGGCATACTCAAGCGTTACATCGTTCGCCGATTCATTCTTACTCGTTATGTTCGATTCATTCTCGATATTGTCAACGAAGAAGTCAAGCTTGTTCGCGGGAATCCTTGCAACGATAAAAGCATTTCTCGCCGATGAATACGAATCGTACGAATTACCCGAGATATCCGTGCTCTCAGCATATCCTCCGAGTGAGTTGATACGTTCCATGACATTTGCTACAAGCGCATCGAATTCTCTCGTCTCGACGTTCATGTTGACGGTCTTGATAAGCTTCCTGTTGGAATTGCTCATTATCTCGGCATCGGATACAGCTTCGCCTTCCGTGGTCGATGTGTTCCTTGCTTCCGCAGGCGCTTCGTAATCCCACGCCCCCTCATCCGCATAATCATATGCGGCTTCCGCGGCTGCAGTCGGCTCACTTGACTTGTAGCTGGCTGAATCGGATGATGCTCCGCAGCCTGCAAGTATCGCGACTGTCATGATGGCACAAACGGTTATCGCTGTCTTCTTTTTCATATTGATCCTCCTTAATGATGAAACTATTTCAGGAACAGGGACTGTGTCTTTGTGAACAGTTCCTTTTCTTTGTCTATCTCTTCTTCTCCTCCGAGAACGCAGATGCACTCATCGTCCTTCATCCTGGCGATGTATCTGTACAGATCGCTTATGTCCTTACCGGTACACGAAAGGATCTCATCCCTTTCCTTCTGGATCTTGCCGTACGAATCTCCGCACAGATATGCATCGCGGCTTCTCGAACCTTTTGCGGAAGGCGTCAGCGGGAAATCTATATCGGACATAGTACCTATTATGTATTTGGTCATATCGCGTTCCGAAGCGGTAAATCCTTTCAGATATTCGACAGCCCTGTCATATACCTCGAGCGTTCTTCGAAGATTCGGATCACGGTATGAAGCAAATGTCACCTTCCCGTTTCTCGTAAACGTGCTGAAGCAACCGTATGCACCTCCGACGACCCTGACCTGATTCCACAGATACTCGTATCCCATTATGACCTTCAGAACACGCAGAGCCCCCGTATACGGAAGTTCATCACTCTTATATGTACCTGCCTTGGCAACATACTGGACCTTAGCGCTTGTCTTGTATCCTTCACTGATCTTACGGGGCGTAAAATCACATGACCGGACTTCGCTATGAGCATCGGGTGCATCGTCCGTAAAAGATACTATCTCTTTGGAAAGCGCATCGTACTGATCCTTCTGAGCTGTATAATCAAACAATACAAGATTCTCTTTTGTAAATATAAGTGACGATACCTTCCTAAGATTCTCCGACAGTTCATCGAACCTGTTGTCGTAATCGTCCTCGATGGCTTCGATCAGTCTGTAGAAATCTATACCGCCCATCTTCTCGGCGATATTCTCCGAAGGGCTTATCGATGACAGCGCCCTGTGAAGCGCGACCGCATGTCCGCTCGACATCATAGCACCCTGGAGACGTGATTTTAACATACAGATTATCTCATACAGGCGCTTTCTGTCGGCCAGATCGGATGTGTATATGACCTCGCGGAATATCGAAAACGCGAACGGAAGCTTGTCATAAAGTATCTTGGCCTTGAGCTCAAAATGATGCACGAATCTGGTGCAGTCATCCACGTTGTTGTAAAGGCCCGTGCCGAAACTGATGCCGCCCGAATTGAGGAATATCTCATTTGCAAGATCGGCGTATGTGTAGTTTTTAGTATTTACCATCCCGAGTACGGCTTTCAAGATTCCGACATACGGAATGAGTTCTTCGGGAACTTTGTTAAGATCGAACGAGACCGTCAGATATCCTATACCGTTCGTAAAGATGTCATGATACAGGACATCCTTTCCGGCAACGGTACTCTTCTCGTTGACAAAATCCTCGGCCTCTTTTTTGATATCCGAGATCTTTAAGAGCGGTATGCACTTCAGCACTTCCTCGGAATCCTCTTCCTCCTGATACAGGTGAAGCGCTTTTGTATCCTCAACGAGCTTGTCGATCTCTTCGGCACTCATGCCGGATCTGAGCCTGTCAAGCTTTGCCGCAAGTTCTTTGTCCTTTTTTGCTGTAAGGCCTTTTGAAGGGACAAGGCATACGACGGATGCATGCGGATTGTCAAGAAGATACTTCTCGGTGAGCTTCTCGAAATAATCCGTTTCCACCATCTCTTTCAGGAACGTAAAAGTATCAAGAGGTGCGATGTGAATGAACGGACTGTTATCATCGTAAAGCCATGAATCAAGACATGTCAGACCGTACATCAGTCCTTTGGGATAATGACCGAAATCAGCCTCGCGGAACTTGAATTCATACAGATTGATACCGGCGAGAAGCGATTTCTTGTCATACCCTTTTGCGACAACATCTTTTAATACTTTCTCAATGATGCCGCAGAACTTATCTTTATCGGACAGATCGGAATTCTTGATTATGATCGAGAAATACGGCTGATAGACACCGTTTTCATATATCGACTGAACATCCTTGCATATACCGGAATCAAGGAGCGCCTGTTTTAATATCGCTCCGGGAGACGCGAGAAGCGCATACTCGAGGACCTGGAAAGCTATATATAACTTCTCGTCAAGACTCGTCGATATGACAGCATTATATGACAGATACGAATTCTGTTTATCGCTCTCGTCATTCGTTATCGGATAATCCTTTACGGTCTCACGCGGCTTGTCAAAACCCTTCTGGCTCTTTACGGCCGAATCGATATCAAGGTGATCGTATTTCGACAGATACTCCTTGTCTATATAATCGAGCCTCTCGTTAAAGTCCATGTCTCCGTAAAGGTAGATGTAGCTGTTTGACGGATGATAATATCTTTGGTGAAAATCAAGGAACTGTTCGTATGTCAGTTCCGGGATCACATCAGGATCACCGCCGGACTCAACTCCGTAGCACGTATCCGGGAAAAGTGAATCGAACACGCAGCGGCTGAGCATATCATCGGGCGATGAGAATGCACCCTTCATCTCGGAATATACAACTCCGTTCAAAGTGAGGGGCGAATCCTTATCCTCCAACTCGTAATGCCAGCCTTCCTGCTTGAATATCTGCTCTCTTTCGTAGATGTTCGGATGGAACACGGCATCGAGATAAACATCGCACAGATTCCTAAAGTCCTGATCGTTGCAGCTTGCTACGGGATAAACGGTCTTGTCGGGATATGTCATCGCATTGAGGAATGTATTAAGACTTCCCTTTGCCAGTTCCACAAAAGGATCCTTTGCGGGATACTTCTTCGAACCGCACAGAACGGAATGCTCTATAATGTGGGGAACTCCGGTCGAATCCTCCGGCGGTGTGCGAAATCCCACATAAAATACCTTATTGTTGTCATCGTTATCGATACACATGACCTTTGCGCCGGTCTTCTTATGCCTCAGAATATAACCGGTGGATTTGATGTCGCAAAGATCGGTCGTTGATACAAGTTCATAGGCCGAAAGCTTTGATATATCCATTTATAACTCCTTACAATACGTGCTTATGCGAGAACAGGTGATCGCTGCAATACTCATAATTTCCGTTACACTTCGAGCAGAATCTGAATTCGAGAGTATCCGAATCCTTCTCGGTCCTTCCGCATATCGCACATTTATGTTTTGTTATCGTACCGGTATGAACGGACGCGGAGCCCGCCCCGCCGTACGCGGCGGACGATGTCGCCCTCTTGAACGCACGCTTCCTGTACATCTCCTTCGGGGAGATGCTCTTGTAATTCCTCGTCGTAAAGAAGAATACAAGGAAATTCAGAAGACTCATAAATATCGCAACTCTTACGGTGATCCCCTCGGTAAAGAGCTGATATACGGTTATAACGGCGTAAAAATATGCCATCCACTTCATCTTCACGGGAATGACAAACATGAGAAGAACATGCATGTCGGGATACGTTACGGCAAAAGCGAGAAAAATGGACATATTGATATAACTTGTATTGAAGCCGTCACTGATGCTTCTTCCGATGATCTCGGCAACTTCAGGTGTGATGGAAGATGCGTTCATCGCCATCAGTATCCCATAAAGCGATAGCGCTCCGATAACGGAGAACAGGAGACCCGAGAAAATATACAGATTGTACCGAAACGTTCCCCACGTTCTCTCAAGAACGGTTCCAATCTGATAGTAGAAATACAGCATGATCAAAGCCAGTATGATATTGGATCCGATCGGAGGGACAAGTATCCACGTTATCAGTCTCCATACCTGATAATGATTGAATATCTCATACGGATTGAGAGTAAAGAATCCCATATTGCCGGTCAGGGCCAGCAGGTACCCGATGCCGTATGCAATTATTATGTACAGCGACAGATTGGTTATCGCATACTTTCCGATCTTTCTTTCCAGGTTGTTCAGAAACTTATTCATAGCCACCTCAAATGTTCACACAATCCGAATTATTATACCATCAGACCGCCCCAATGTAAATTGATGCCGGCTAAAGGAGGCGCATGCGCAAATAATCTTGAAATTTAACGTATTTGCCCGTATAATAGTCCACGCTTGCAATATAAATAAGGAAACACATTATGCCCGACAATAAGTACTTTCTCGGCATCGACATCGGTTCGACAACCGTTAAGATCGCCATAACCGACGAGAACGACACTCTTCTGTTCTCCGACTATAAGAGACATTTCGCAGATATCCAGAACACGCTCAGGGATCTTCTGTCATCCGCAAGAGATCTGCTCGGAAGCGTTGATATCCATCCGATCATAACCGGAAGCGGAGGCCTTACGCTGGCCAATCACATGAACATCCCGTTCGTACAGGAAGTCATCTGTGTCAGTACCGCTCTTTCCAGGATCCATCCGAATACCGACGTTGCCATCGAGCTTGGCGGAGAAGACGCCAAGATCATATACTTTGAGGACGGTAATATCGAACAGCGCATGAACGGTATATGTGCCGGAGGTACCGGTTCGTTCATCGACCAGATGGCTGCCCTTCTCATGACCGACGGTGCGGGGCTTAACGAATATGCGAAGAACTATAACAGTCTTTATACGATAGCGGCCAGATGCGGTGTGTTCGCCAAGTCGGATATACAGCCTCTCATCAACGACGGTGCGACTAAAGAAGACCTTGCCGCATCGATATTCCAGGCCGTAGTCAATCAGACGATATCCGGTCTTGCATGCGGCAAACCGATAAGAGGACATGTCGCTTTTCTCGGCGGGCCTCTTCATTTCCTGTCGGAACTGACAAACGCATTCATCCGTACGCTCGAACTTGATGAGGAGCATACGTTCATACCCGAGAACTCGCATCTGTTCGCTGCAATGGGAGCCGCTTTTAACTACAAGGAATCTTCCGTGGTTGCGATCGACTCGCTCATCTCGCTTCTTGACAGCAAGATCAAGATGGACTTCGAGGTGGCCCGTATGGAACCTCTCTTTGCAACGGATGAGGAGTACGATACGTTCACTTCCCGCCACGAGAAGGCAAAGGTCACCAGGAAGCCGCTTGCCGAATACTCGGGCGAATGCTTCCTCGGAATAGATGCCGGATCCACTACGACCAAAGCGGCTCTTATCGACAGGGACGGCAATCTCCTGTATTCGTTCTATGACAACAATAACGGCAGTCCTCTTGCCACATCGATACGTGCACTCAAAGAGATATACTCCCTTCTTCCGAAAGATGCATATATCGCGCACAGCTGCTCCACCGGATACGGTGAGGCGCTTATCAAATCCGCACTCATGCTCGATGACGGTGAGGTCGAGACGATCTCCCACTACTATGCCGCTTCGTTCTTCGAACCCGAAGTCGACTGCATACTCGATATAGGCGGCCAGGACATGAAGTGCATCCGCATCAAAAATCATGCGGTCGACAACGTTCTCCTTAACGAAGCATGTTCGAGCGGATGCGGTTCGTTCATCGAGACATTCGCCAGAAGTCTTAACTACACCGTATCGGATTTTGCAAAAGCGGCACTCTTTGCAAAGCATCCGATCGATCTCGGTACGAGATGTACCGTGTTCATGAACTCGAAAGTAAAACAGGCGCAGAAGGAAGGCGCCGATGTTGCCGACATTTCCGCCGGTCTTGCATACTCCGTCGTAAAGAACGCCCTCTTCAAGGTCATCAAAGTATCCGATGCGAGATCGCTCGGAAGCCGCATCGTTGTTCAGGGCGGAACATTCTACAACGATGCCGTCCTTCGTTCGCTTGAGAAGATATCGAATGCTACCGTTATCCGTCCGGATATAGCCGGTATCATGGGTGCGTTCGGAGCTGCCCTGATCGCAAGGGAGCGGTACGAAGACAGCAGCGATACGACAACGATCACTCTCGAAAAGCTCAATGCCTTCACATTTGAGACATCCATGGCCAAGTGCAAGGGATGTACGAACAACTGCCGCCTTACTATCAACAAATTCTCGGGCGGCCGTCAGTTCATATCGGGTAACAGATGCGAACGCGGTATCGGCAAAGTCAAGAACGAGGAGAACCTGCCGAACCTCTATGAATACAAACTTCACAGGATATTTGATTACGAGCCGCTTCCGGTGACGGAAGCAAAGCGTGGCCTCATCGGTGTTCCGAGGGTTCTCAACATGTACGAGAACTATCCTTTCTGGTTCACATTCCTCACAAAGCTCGGATATTCCGTAGTCCTGTCTCCGATAAGTTCGCACAAGATATACGAGATGGGCATCGAATCGATACCGAGTGAGTCCGAGTGTTATCCCGCCAAGATCGCCCACGGTCACATAATGTGGCTGATCAAAAAGGGAGTACCGCTCATCTTCTATCCAAGCGTATTCTACGAGAGGAATGAATTCCAGCAGGCAAGCAATCACTACAACTGTCCGATCGTCACATCATACAGCGAGAACATCAAGAACAACGTGGACGAGATTTGCCGCGGGGATGTCAAATTCCACAACCCGTTCCTTGCGTTTTCGAACTTTGAGATAGCCGCCAAAGGTCTCATCGCCGCATTCCCCGATATACCCGCGGATGAAGTCTACTATGCCGCAAAGGCCGGCTGGGAGGAACTCGATACCGCAAGATGCGATATCCAGAACAAAGGTGAGGAAGTTCTCAAATACCTTATTGATAATAACAAGAGCGGGATCGTTCTTGCCGGAAGACCGTATCATATAGACCCCGAGATCAACCACGGAATACCCGAGATGATCAACTCATACGGTATGGCTGTACTGACCGAAGACTCCATATCGCACCTGGCCGAGGTCGAACGTCCCACGATCGTATCCGATCAGTGGATGTATCATTCAAGGCTCTATGCCGCCGCCACATACGTCAAGACCAGGGACGACCTCGAACTCGTTCAGCTCAATTCTTTCGGATGCGGACTCGATGCGGTCACAACGGATCAGGTCAATGATATCCTCTCATCCGGTGACAAGATATACACATGCCTGAAGATCGATGAAGTCAACAACCTCGGTGCGGCAAGGATAAGGATACGTTCCCTTCTTGCGGCGATAAGGATAAGAAAGCGCAAAGGCAAAGCCCGTAATATCCGCTCCGCGGCATACAACAGGGTATTGTATACGCAGCAGATGTACAGGGACAGATACACTATCCTGTGTCCGCAGATGTCTCCGATACATTTCGATCTTCTGTCATCGGCATTTAACGCCGAAGGATACAACCTTGTTGTCCTGAACAATTCAAACAGGGCCGCTATCGACATGGGGCTCCAGTTTGTAAATAATGACGCGTGTTATCCTTCACTTATCGTTGTCGGTCAGATAATGGACGCGATCCTTTCGGGCGAGTATGACACGGATCATCTTGCAGTCATCATGAGTCAGACCGGAGGCGGATGCAGAGCGACAAACTATATCGGCTTCATCAGAAGAGCCCTCGCCAAGGCAGGATATGAACATATTCCCGTAATCTCCCTGAATCTGTCAAAGCTTGAGAGCAATCCGGGATTTCGTATAACGCCGAAGTTCCTGCTGCGCGGAATATGTGCGGCTGCCATAGGTGATATATTCATGAGGTGTCTGTACAGGATGCGTCCTTATGAGCTCGTGCCCGGATCAGCCGATGCGCTTCACCGGAAGTGGATAAAACCGTGCTGTGATTTTGTCGAATCGGATCACATATCGATCCCGACGTTTTATAAGCTTTGCCGACAGATAGTAAAGGAGTTCGATGAACTTCCGATAGATGAGACGGTCAGGAAACCGCGAGTCGGTGTCGTCGGAGAGATCCTTGTTAAATTCTCTCCCACCGCCAATAACGATCTTGTAAATCTTCTCGAATCGGAAGGTGCCGAAGCCGTAATGCCCGATCTTCTTGATTTTCTGCAGTACTGTTTCTACAACCAGAAATACAAGGCGGATCATCTCGGAACCAAGATGCGCACGGCCACCATCGCTTCACTCGGAATATGGGCCGTAGAGCGCGTCAGGGGAGCATCCGTCAAGGCGCTTCGCAACAGTAAGCATTTCGTACCGCCGGTTCATATAAAGACACTTGCGGAATATGCCAAATCGATCGTGGATATAGGTAACCAGACAGGTGAGGGATGGTTTTTGACCGGAGAGATGATGGAGCTGATACACAACGATGTTCTCAACATAGTATGTACGCAGCCGTTCGGATGTCTTCCGAACCACGTCGTCGGAAAAGGCGTTATAAAAGCGATAAGAAGGCAGTTCAGAAAATCAAACATCGTTGCGATAGATTACGATCCGGGAGCATCTGAAGTCAATCAGCTCAACAGGATAAAGCTGATGCTCTCAACCGCCTTTAAGAATCTCGAATAAAAAATATGCGGTCACTTGATCGTGACCGCATCTCTTATTCCCGCACGCAGCTTGTTAAACAGCTGTTCTATCCTCTCCTCATCCTCAAACAGGATCGCCTCCTCAAGCTCCGAGGCCAGATCCGCGATATCTGTATGTTCGAGTATCCTGCTGTTACGCTGGATACCTTTCACGCAGAATCCAAGCATCTCATATTTCTTTTCCCTGAACATCTTCTCGGCATCCGTCAGAAGCTCATTTAGTTCGTTGTATCTTGCGGAGAACCTGTTCTCTTTCGATTCGTCTTCCCTGCTTTCATTTCCGAACCTCTGCCAGAGCCATCTTGTCAGGACGGAATTGAGAGCACGCTTTGAAAGCGGCTTTTCCAGATAATCGTTAAATCCCGCTTCAAGGAATCCGGTGAACACATCGTTGATATCGGCGGTAGTGGTGAACACGATCGGGACCTGAGAGTAGTATTCTCCGGGCATGCTCCTGACCTGTGAGACTATCTGTGTACCGCTCATCTTCTCCATCTCATATGCAACAAAGATGATGTCGAATACATGACGTGTTATCTGCTCTATCGCATCGCTTCCGCTCACGGCACGCGTAACGTTCACAAGATATGGTTTGAGAAGTCGCTGGAACACGTTCAGGAACACAATGTCCTCGTCGATCAGAAGAACCCTTGCATCCTTTGTAATGCTCACGGCATTTCTGATCATCTCCTCCTCGTTCTCCTCGCTGATATCGACGACGAGGTTATCCGCCTTCTCTATATCCTCCATGTTATATACATATACGATCATCGCGAGGATCTCGCCGAAATCGTCAAGTTTCTGGTTGATGATCATGTTGACGTGGCGGTCATTTACCGGATAATCGGCGCTTATTCCGAAAGCATTCTCCTCTCCCGTCTGGCATATCTGTGAATACGCTCCGGAAGAGAATTCAAACACGTCCGTGATCTTGCGGCCCAGATATTTATCCTCAAACAGCTGCGAGAGCACTTCCGCCCTTTTGTTCTGGTATACGATACGAAGCTGGCTGTCGAGGATGAACACGACATCGGTCCTTCCCTCGTCAAGTTCCCTGGAAAAATGTTCGGGGCAGATCGTGATCGAATCATGGTACAGCAGCAGATGCCTCATCAGAACAACGGCCACGACATTGAACACTATGACTATCGGGATATATGTCATCGAATACGCGATGATGAACTGCTCGGCGATAAATCCGGCTGCAGAGAACACGTACACGAGGAGCAGAAGGAGCAGGTCATGTTTCTCGCACTTCCTGTATACTGCGGCACCTCTGTACACAACGAACGTGATGAGCATGATCACATAGAACATGTAATAGATGAAATACAGAGCCTGATGCCACGGCGCCGCCGGAGCAAAGTAAACACCGAACGCGCTCATCTCGAGCATGCCGCCCTGCATCAGCGAATCGATGAAGAACAGCACAAGTGCCGCATAACATATGATGCTTATGAACATCGATGTGTACTTCCTGTCGACATCGACCATATCCTGCGTGAGCAGCACTATCTCGCCCATTGTCAGTACTTTCAGGAACTTCTCGAGGGCATAGAGTATAAAGCACAGTCTCCCGGGAAATGACAGGACCATACCGACCTGAATGACCGCCGATGCCGTGATCGACAGAGCAAGGAACATAAATCTGAACCGGTTCTTCTCCGAGACCGGGTTCGATGCATATGAAAAATACTGTGATAATGCGATCAGTCCTGCGGTAATGACAAGACACATCGATGCTACGGTCAGCATGTCACTCCTCCGTAAAAGCTGTCAATAAGCTGCTTTGCGCGGCTTTCGGGATCATCCTTCATATCGATCCATATTATGTCTTTTCTCTTTCGAAACCAGGTCATCTGCTCCTTGGCAAGATGCCTGATCTCCATGAAAAGTTTGTCGTAAAACGCATCATAATCCGCGAATTCATTGCGAAGATACATGAGTATATATCTGTATTCAAGACCGAGTCTGTAGAGAAAATCATCCGTCGCACCGTTTCGGCGAAGTTGCTCCACTTCTTCGATCATACCTTCCGAAAGCCTTTTATCGAGCCTCACCCTTATACGTTCGTAAAGCTCTTCCCTCGGCCATGTCACTCCGATAAGTAGCGTATCGTATCTCTTGCAGTTCTGCCTTCTTCCCCCGTCTTCCGATAAAGCTCTTTCGGCAGCCCGTTCCAGTCTTCTCTTGTTCTTAAGATCGAGGCTGTCAAGTGCGGCAGGATCGTTCGCCCGGATGATATCTATGAGCTCGGCGTGTGATTTTTGCTCTATGCTCTTTCTGAGTTCAAGATCAGGCGATGCGCCTTCAAGGTCATAACCGTCAACGACCGCATTGACATAGAGTCCGGTCCCTCCGACGAGAAACGCCTTCCTGCCCTTTGCAAAGATCTCGTCAAGAGCCTGATACGCGAGCTTCTGATAATGGGACAGCGAGAAGAAATCGTTGGGCCTGGCGACATCGATAAGATAATGCCTGACGCCTTTCATCTCTTCTTCGGTGACCTTACCCGACCCGAGATCGAGTCCGGTAAAAACCTGCCTTGAATCCGCCGAAACAATATCCGCATCATATGAAAGCGCCAGATCGATGCCGAGTGAGCTCTTGCCCGATGCATTTGTACCGACTATGCAGACAAGCTTTTCCATATGTCATTTAAGTCCCGCAAACAGATATACGAGCGGTGAATTCCAATAGATCGTTATCTCGTTGCACGAATATGTCTGCTCGTTATCGGCATAGCATCGTGCATTCGGAAGACCTTTCAGCACGGCCTGTGCATAAGGATCCTCAAGTTTGGAATCGGGACCCCCGACAAGCATTCCCTTCATGCACTTTCCTACAGCCTGACTCGGTCTGTGATGCGGATGCTGCGGAAACTGCGTTCCGTAACCGGTCAGGAAACAGTATGAAGTGCAGTTCGTGCCGAGAAGATAATCAAGCTGCCTCTGGGCGGCAAGTCTGTAATCGTCATTGCCGTACACCTTATATGCCATCAGAAGCGCCATACCGTTATTGGCTATCGTCATGTTGGAGCCCCACGGATATACGTCCGTGATGGTGCTTCCGTAGCTCTCGCCGTAGAGCGCGGTATCTTTAAGTCCGTCAACGAGATTTTTGAATCTGCCTTCAACATCCATCGCGATCTTCATCCCTCTGTCGGACGTAAGATAAGCGTAATATGCATATCCGCTCACATCAGCCCAGCCGAATTCATCGACCGTGATCCTGGACAGATCGACAAGATCGAGCATCTTCCCGAAACGCTTCTG
>JAFZRD010000159.1 GCA_017620055.1 Lachnospiraceae bacterium | reverse complement strand
GCTGTTCCGCACAATACTCCCATGATAACAACGACCGTAAGGAGTACCCTTATGACCCTGTTGCTTTTAAATACTTTGGGAAACTTGGGGAGCTTCGGAAGCTTGGGCATCTTAGGCATGCTATCCCTCCAGCCGTATGCTTCTTGAAACGCTGAGGACCAGGCCCATCTCGGCAAGAAGGAACACTATCGATGAGCCTCCGTAACTGATGAACGGGAGCGTGATACCCGTATTGGGGATCGTGTTTGTCACGACCGCTATATTAAGTATGACCTGAATGGATATATGTGCCATGACACCGACAACAAGCAGGGCTCCGAACATATCCTGGGCGTTGTTGGCAATGACCATGAACCTCCATATGAGAAGCATGAACAGAAGTATGATCGCTATGGCACCGAACAGCCCGAGTTCCTCGCATATTATCGAGAAGATCATATCGTTCTGTGCTTCGGGAAGATAACCGAGCTTCTGTATGCTCTCGCCGAGGCCCTTGCCGAAGAAGTTGCCCGATCCGATCGCGTACAGTGCCTGCAGTGTCTGGAATCCTTTGTTTGCGGCATAGCTCTCCGGATCCATCCACGCCTTGATACGGGCGAATCTGTATGAAAGGCTTGTCGGTATGACATCATATTTAACAAGCAGAATGACAATGACCGCAAGAGCGACCGCTATCCCGGCTATGACAAAGTATTCCTTGTACTGCGGAGTAGCCACGAACAGCATCATCAGAACGATGCAGAATATGATTATGGCGGAACTCAGGTTCTGCGTGATAGTAAGGACACAGAACGCATGAGGTATCGCCAGTCCTATAACAAACAGGAATCCTTTCTTCGTCTTGATCGCATCGGAGAACTTACATACGACCGAAGCAAAGAATATGATAAGAGCAAGCTTTGCAACCTCCGCGGGCTGAAGCGACATACCGAGGTTGAGCCATCTTCTCGCACCGCCGGCCTCATAACCGAGCGGCGACAGAACGAGCAGTATCAGGACAAGAGACACGACATATGCAATAAACGCAAATCTCTGTACGATATGATAATCGACGACCATTATCGCAAGCATTACGCCTATACCGATTGCCGAAGCTATCGCCTGTTTCCTGAAATAGAATGCGGGATCCTCGAATTTGATGTTCGCCTCGTAAGAGCTTGTGGAATACAGCATGACAAGACCGAACAGTATCAGGAACACAACGATGAACAGCATCGTGTAATCGAAGAAATATTTTGTTTTTTTCTTTCTGGGTTTTGTCTGTTCGCTCATAGACTCTTAACTATAGCCCTGAAAGCATTTCCCCTCTCTTCATAGCTTCTGTACATCCCTCTCTCCTCGCATGCGGGTGACAGGAGTACCGCTTCGCCCGGATTGGCGTGACAGGTACATATGCTTACAGCTTCTTCAAGATTGTCGGCGTAAATGTAATCATAGAATCCGTGTTCGTGTGCACAGCTTGCCATTCTCTCGCGCGTCTGTCCTATCAGCACAAGCTTCTTGACCTTGCCTTTGAACGAATCTATCCATTCACCGTAGTCCGCACCGTTATCGTATCCGCCGCCTATGAGATAGGTCGGGCAGTCCATCGCTTCGATACCGTTGATCGCCGATCCGACATCCGTCCCTTTAGAGTCATTGAAGAACCTGACCCCGTTCTTTGTTGCGACATACTCGACCCTGTGCGCCACAGGCTCGAACTCCATGCAGGATCTGATTATATTGTCCGTCGGGATACCGTATTTGTAGGCAGCTGCTATCGCCGCGAACGCATTCTCGAGATTATGGGCTCCGACTATCCTGATGTCGGAAGTCTTCATCAGCTCTCTCTCGCCCCATCCGTCCCGGAGTATTATCCTGTCTTTTATAAGGAACAGGCCTCTTTTGAGTTCGCGCTTCGTCGAGAAGAAGAACGGTCTCGGAGCATCCTCCGTAACGTCCAGTTTCATCCCGAGCGCCCTTGTGAAGTCATCCTCATAATTGAGGATCACCCTGTCTTTCGCCGTCTGATTGGCCGTAACCTTTTCAATGAGCTCAGTGTATTCCGAAAACGGAATGCCCGAATCATTCCTCTCTTTTATATTGATGATGACGGACACGGCCGGATGAAATGTATCGGCAAGCTCAAGATGCTCCTCGCTCATCTTGATCACCGTTGTAGAATCCCTTGTCGTCTGGCATACGCAGTCGGCATATGCATCGGACGAATCAACAATGAACGCATTTCTCGTCTTGTCTTTGATTATCTTTCCGAGAAGCGCCGTACAGCTCGTCTTACCTTTTGTTCCGGTAACGGCCACGACTCTTCCCCTGTCATACGAAAAAGCAAGTTCGGTCTGTCCTATGACCTTATGTCCGAGCGCTCCGAGTTCCAATATCAGATCCTCATATTCGAGCGCATCGTCCGCAACGACCACGTCATCGACCGTTAACAGCACGCTCTCCGGAAGCGTAGCCACAAATACCGTCGCCTCCTCCGGACTGTTAAGCCGTGCCAGGATATCCTCCTCGAAGACGGACTCATCCAATGCCAGCACAATGCAGGAATTGCCTTTTGCCATCAGGAGATTGGCAGGCAATACCGTGCTCATCCCCTTACCAATAACAAGTGTTTTCATTTCCCTTACTGTCTCCCCTTTACAACTGATATCAGTCCCACAAATCGGATACCGGTTCTATCGGCTCTCCGGTCTGCGGATCAAGAAGTATTCCGCTCGTCGGGTCTATCGCATATCCCGTCGCCGGATCTATCTCAACCTTTCGGCCTGTGTTATCCTCTTCATCAAGTTTGTTTCCGTTCTCGTCAACGAAAGTTATCGCCCCGTTCGACTCGTTCTTTGGCGATCCCGTCTCTTCATTGTTCTGATCGACTATGATCTCGCCTTCAACCTCGACGCCTTCCTCCTCGCCGGCCGATCCTTTGGAGAACTCCTGCTGCTTGGCGGCAAGCTCCTCGGCCTCTTTCTCGGTAAGTTCCTCGGTCTGGAAGATGCCCATATACGGAAGAACCTCGGTCAGAATATCCTTGCACAGAACGGCTGCGTATTTGGAAACTGCCTGGTTACCGGTGTTGGGCTCATCGACGACGACATAACATACTATCTGGGGATCGTCGGCGGGTGCGAATGACATGAACGATACAACGTAATTGTGTTTGTCACGGGGGTATTTCTCGGCCGTACCGGTCTTGCCGCCGATCCTGTATCCCGCGGGCCTTGCGCTCTTACCTGTACCGTTGTCGACAACGCCTATGCACAGTTCGCGCATTTTGGCGCTCGTCTCTTCGGAAACGGTCTGTTTGAGTATCCTCGGTTCAACCGTTTCTACCGTAGCACCTGCCGAATCAAGCACCTTTGTAACGACATGGGGCTTGTAGTAATATCCCCCGTTTATAAGGCTGCAGAATCCCGTTACCATCTGGATCATGGTAACGTTGAAGCCCTGTCCGAACGAACTGATCGCGAGGTCTGTAGGAGTCATCGTGTTGACGTCAAACACGAGTGAATTGGTAAGAGCCTCACCGGTCAGATCCACGTTTGTCTTGAGTCCGAAATTGAATATCTGGTTGTATTTCATGAACACGTTCTTGCCGATAGCGGCTCCGATCTTCATGAACGCTATGTTGCATGACTGCTCGATGGCGCCGGCAAAAGTAAGTGTGCCGTGTCCGAGACGGTTACTGCAGTGGATCTCATGATCACCGACCGTCATGACGCCGTTGCACACATATGATTCATCGCCTTTAAGAATGCCGTCCTCGAGTCCCGCAGCCATCGTAAACGGCTTCATCGTCGATCCGGGCTCGTACGTGAAGTTGATGCAGAAGTTCTTCCACAGTGCATTGAGAGCCTCCATCTTGGCATCCTCATACGCCTTCTCGTATGCCTCGGCATATGTCAGCCCCTCGTACGGATCCTTGCTTCCGGAAGGATTTTCGCCCCCCTCTT
>JAFZRD010000158.1 GCA_017620055.1 Lachnospiraceae bacterium | reverse complement strand
GCAATACCTGAGGCTCTTTTGTTCATGGCATATGGTTATAGCAGCTCGTAGGGGAATCGAACCCCTGTTTCCGCCGTGAGAGGGCGGCGTCTTAACCGCTTGACCAACGAGCCGTACCTGACCATATTATATTAATCGGAACAAAAAAGCAAGTAAAATATCAAAACCTTATTCTGTCAGTTGAAATACTTGAGCATATATGCCGGAAGCATTACCTTACCGTCAGCTTTTATAAGCTTTCCTATCTCAACCGTGAATGCACCCGTTGATCCCTCGGAGTCTGATTTTACAGGTTCTTCCGCTGCTTCGGTATTTGCTTCATCCGCAGTCGCTTCAGTCTCCTTCACCTCTTCGGCTGTATCCTTGGCATCCGCATCTTCTGCGGCACCGTCTCCCGCCTGAGCCTCTGATATCGCTTCATTGATGATATCTATGATCTCCTGGGGAACGACATAATCGTCGCCCGCCTCGCCTATCTCGACTTCGTCTATCGCAGCAAGTACGATCGGATCCGGAGCGGACTGAGCCTTCTCGGCCTCATGCTTTTCTTCAACGATCTTTGTGTTTGAGCCGGACTTGTTGATCGCTTCGATATAACTGTCAAGAGTCGATCTGACATCAACTCCGAGAAGAGAAGACAGACCGTCTATGACACTGTCATCCATCTCGTTAAGTGTTATGACCACCTCGATATCGGCATCGGTCAGATCCTGGAGTTTGAGATCCCCGAGGCCCATCTCGTCGAGGTCTATCGCGCCGTAATCTTCCATAAGCTGAAGGGCTCCGTCACCGAGTTCAGCGATCGTATCGGCAAACTCCTCGGATGAAAGGTCGGTATTGAACACCTGACTGAAAGCTCCGGCTACGCCTTCAAGATAGAGGCGTGTGATCCCTTCGATATCGGTCGCAGCTTCATTTAATATCTTAACGGCTCCGTCCTGTGTGAGCCTTCCGTTAACAACATCACCGCTCACATCTTCATAAAGTGATGCAAAATATCTCTCCGAAAGAGCGGACAGATCCATGCCTGCCGCAACGACCTTGTCGCCGACCTTGGCGATATCTTCATCATTTGCAAGCCTGGTTGCATCAAATCCAATCAGATCCTCTATATCGGCTCCGTTGAAGTACTTCCCTATTATTGCCGTAACATCCTTTGATACGCCGTTTAATTCCTTTGCGATCTCGTTCTCGGCCCAGCCGTCTCTAGGAACAGCAGCAGCCTTTTCCGCAAAGTACGCACCGAGTGCATCGATCGTATCGACTTCTATCTTCTGAGTGGCTTCGCTCGCAACTTCTTCTATTGCGCTTTCGGCCTCTTCGGAATCTTCTTTGACGGCTTCTTCCTTGGTACCCTCCTTGGAATCTTCCTTGACTTCGGCCTCTGCTTCCTCTATCTCTTTCTCGACATCGGCAAGCTCCTTATCCGTATCTTCCGGCTTCTCTTCATCTAGCTTGCCGGCTTCAGCCTCTTCGGGATCCGCGGTCTCGTCCGCTGCCTCCTCGGTGTATCCCGTATGGGTCAGCATATCCTCAATGAGCTTGTTATTGTCAAAGCCCGTAAATGTCACGCTGCCTTCCTGATCGCCCGCAAGGCCGACCGTTATCGTCCTGCCGTCCCTGGTCGCCGTGAACACATCGTCCTCGATCTCGGTTTCCCATCCGTTCGCGTGAGCATAAGCAACCGCATCAAACGCGCATTCAAACGGAGCAAGATCCTCATCCGGTACGGATGATTTTCTCACGCCGTTCTTGAACAGATACCACTCAAACTCCTCGGTAAGACGTTCGCAGTCATCTTCCGCTCCGTCAACTACCTTTTCAACATAGTCATTTATGTCCCCAACGGCCTTGACCGGAGAAGCTTCATATGCATCCTTCCACTTGCCCCTCATGGATTCGGTGACATCCTTTGCGGAAAGTGCCTCCATACCTTCCCAGTACTCCCTTACCGAACCGCCGAAGAGGCTCCTTCTCGGGATGACACTGTTGTTGAGGTTGGCAAATCCCAGCTGCAGTATATCGTCGTCATACTTTTCTTCGGTCACATCAGTTGCGATCGATTCGGGAAGAGAATCCGCAACGACGGGGATCGCAATGAAAGGTGATGCCGTGGGATTGGCAGGATTTGACCACAGAACGGTCGACATTGCCTCATCCACATCATCAAATATCTGGAACAGGCTGACACCTGAAACAAACTGGTTGTTGATACCGTAATAGAAAGCGTTGTCGTCATCCGACAGATCGAACTGCGTACCCTCGAATCTGTTCCTGAAGAAGTCAAACGCCTGTGTGAGACTTACCTTTTCATCGGGAGCAAAGAATACGTCATATGCTTCATCATCGTCATACTCGAGTTCCTCTGAAGGTGCAAACATGTCGTGTCCGACCCAGCCCCTCAGATGGGGTTCGTCCGAATAAATGTTATCGGCGTTGTATGTCAGTATCAGATCAAGTTTCTTGTTTTCATCATATATGGCAAAATCATTTTCTTCGGGGAGAGTGAAGAGGTCTGCCGAACAAACTGTATCCTTGTCATCGGGATCAGCATTTCTGATGATAGGTTCGCACGAGAAAGTAGCGATCTTATCATCGGGGAGCTTTGTCGCGACATACTGGTGGCCCGTGAAGTTCTCAACAACCCACGCGCCGTCCTGATCCGCGATCAGTACTATTTCCGCGGTGCTCGCACCCTTCTCCTCAATGAGGGTGCAAAGGAGCATTACGGCTTCCCTTGCGGACTTTGATGTCGATGCGAGTATCGTGGCCATCTTTTCCTCTGATAAGCCGTCGGAAACAAAAGGATCGGCTGCAACAGCATCCATGTTGGGATCCGTGGTTATATACGATAGAACCGATACACCGTATTCATTCGATGCACAGTTGTTCCATCCGTTGTATCCCGCAAAAGACATCAGCCGGCTGATGGTCATCCTGGCATTGTCTTCGGGCATCTCGTATTTGAACCCGTTTTCAGACTCGATAACGTCCCCTTTACGTATCACGCCTTTTTCGATCACTACCGGAACACTGGCCATTCCAAGCTCGGCTTCAAGCGAGACTCCGATAAGAGTCGTCCCTTCCGCACTGGCTTCTTTGCCGACATATATGCCGGTTGCCGCAAACGTTTCCGTCCCGATACACAGCGTGATCGCTGCGACCGCGAGCATTCCTGCTAATCCTTTCAATAATCCCTTCATTTTCTCTCTCCCTTTTTAATATGTAGACATAATTATTGATCCCGGGATCGCGCACAACAAAAAATGGTGCGAAAATCCCACACCATTTAATGTAACCCACATAATTTGTTATGTCAACACAATTATTATGTTAACAGATGATTTTTTTCTCTTTGTGAACCTCGTACTTCAGCACGTTCGTAACGGTCTCTCCGTCGATCTGGAGTGCCGTCGGTCTGTCGAACTCGACGGTGACATCGCTGCCCATGATCTCCTCGACTATTTTCTTGCGGTTTACATGGCTTCCGTTGAACACGGAAGAGAACGCGATAAGCAGCCCCAATCTGAACCTTGAATGCACCACGATAACGGATACAAGGCCGTCTTCGTTCATGCGGTCCTGATGGGGGGCGCACATCATTCCGCCTCCGTAGAAGCGTCCGTTCATCGTCGGAGCCATCCAGACATGCTTGTATTCCCTTGTCACGCCGTCGACCGTGACCTTTGCATTCACGTTCTTAAAATCATATGCCAGGCCTTTCAGGGCAATGATAGAGTAATTGACACGCTTACCGGGCTTTGTGACCCTCTTCTTGTCGCCTTCCTCGCAGCAGTACCCGTCGATACCGTAACCTATACCATTGATAAACAGCCGCTCCATGCCGTTGACCTTTACCTTCGGTATGCACTTTAAGTACATATTGATCCGGCACACGCCTTTCGTGCCTTCCTCATCTATGTCATGGCAGAAATCGTTACCGCTCCCTGCGGGAAAATAGTATATATCCTGCTCAAGGGCGGAAGTGTCGATCGAATTGATCAGATAGTTAAGAGTACCGTCTCCGCCGCATATGACTATCATGTCATCCGGATCGAAACCCCGGATGTAGTCTCCGAGATCTTCTATCTCCAAAAGATTTATGTACTTTATCTCACCGGAAGAAAATATCTTTCCGATATCCTTGCAGCTTTCCTCGCAGGTGCTGTTTCCCGCGAGCGGATTGTACATAACATATATCATTTCACAAATACCTCGGTTATCACGCCTGCTGCGCTATCCTTCTCGCAACATAAACGCCGCTTGCGGATGCGTGAGAAAGCGAATGGGTGACGCCGCTTCCGTCTCCTATAATGTACAGACCCGGATATTCCGTCTCGAGATTCTCGTCAACGGCGACCTCCATATTATAGAACTTGACCTCGACGCCGTAAAGGAGGGTGTCGTCATTCGCCGTACCCGGTGCGATCTTATCAAGCGCATGGATCATCTCCATGATGCCGTCAAGTATCCTCTTGGGAAGAACAAGCGAGAGGTCACCGGGTGTGGCATTGAGCGTGGGCTGTACCATTCCCTCCGCTATCCTCTTCTCGTTACTCCTTCTTCCTCTCATAAGATCGCCAAAACGCTGCACGATGACTCCTCCGCCGAGCATGTTCGACAGTCTCGCGATACTCTCGCCGTATCCGTTAGAATCCTTGAACGGCTCGGAGAAGTGCTTTGCGACAAGGAGCGCAAAGTTCGTGTTCTCCGTCTGTTTGTCGGCAGCCTCGTAACTGTGACCGTTAACGGTGATGATCCCGTTGGTGTTCTCGGTAACGACAATACCGTGAGGATTCATACAGAATGTACGCACGTTATCCTCGAACTTCTCTGTCCTGTATACGATCTTGCTCTCATAGAGCTCGTCTGTAAGGTGCGAGAATATGACCGCCGGAAGTTCGACTCTGACACCTATGTCGACACGGTTGCTCTTGGCTTGGATGCCGAGCTGCTCGCACACGCTCTCCATCCATTTGCTGCCGCTCCTGCCGACCGAGATAACGCACTGACTGCAGGTAGCGCTGCCGTTTTTGTGGACCACTTTGTATCCGCCGTCAATGACTTCGATGCTCGTGATATCGGTATTGAAGAAGAACTCCACCGTATCCTTCAGATAATTGTAGAGATTCTCCAGGACAATATAGTTGATATCGGTGCCAAGATGTCTGACCGATGCATCAAGAAGCTTGAGCTTGTTCTGCATGCATGTCTTCTTGAGGCCCGTTCCGGCCGTGGAATACAGTTTGCAACCCTCTCCGCCGTTTGAGATGTTGATCTCATCAACGTACTTCATGAGTTCGATCGCTTTGGTACGTCCGATGTGCTCGTAAAGCGTTCCGCCGAAATCGTTCGTGATGTTGTATTTACCGTCCGAGAATGCACCCGCTCCGCCGAAACCGCTCATGATCGAGCATGACTTGCAGCCGATGCACTTCTTTACTTTATCGCCGTCGATCGGGCAGTGTCTTTTCGCCAGTTCCTGGCCGGCTTCAAAGACGGCGACCTTCAGGCCGGGGCTTGTCTTCTTGAGTTCGTATGCGGAGTAAATGCCGCCGGGGCCCGCACCGATTATAATTACGTCATAATCCATATTATATCTCCCATGATACGCTCGTGGCCTTACAGCTTTGCTCGAAAAGACGCTTTCGCTTCTTTCCGGACGTAACTGACGCTAGGCTCGACAGAACCTCGCCAAGCGCAGACGTCCTCCAAAACTTTTCTCCCAAACTGTAAGCCACTCGCTCTTTATTACTATCTAAATTTTATAATCCATGCATGTTCTGGAGGCTGTGTACGGGCGCACCTTCCCGGTCGCAACCGCAACATGCAGCGGATGTGCGGCGTATCTTGTGAGCGCCTTCTCATCCTCGAATGTGGAGTCGAGCATCACGTCACAGTTGGAACTTGCGAGCGGCTCCGTATTGACCTTTATCTCGACAAGCCCGGGGATCTGTCCCGCAAGCCCTTCGAGTCCTTCCTTGATGCCGCGCTTTATATCCGCCTTTTCCTCATCGGAATACTCGTCCTTAAGTACCCATAAGATCACATGCTTTACCATTTCCTTCTCCTCCCTGATACTCTCTTTACTGTCCGAAAAATCCATCCGGCAGAAGACTCTTGTCTTTAAGAAATCTTCCCCGAAGCTCTGCGGTGAAAGTCTTTGCGTTGTGATTTTTGATCCCTCTTGACGTAACGCAGGCGTGCTTTCCTTCTATGGCGACCGCCACATCCGGGCTGCCGCTTATCTCGCTTATGATATCCGCGATATCCTGTCCTATTCGCTCCTGAAGCTGGAGTCTCTTGGCTGCCATCTCACAGGCACGTACTATCTTGGACAGTCCTATCACCTTTCCGTTCGGTATGTACGCAACGCTCGCCTTCATATCGTACATGAGCGCGATGTGATGCTCGCAGTACGAGAAGATATCGATATCCTTCATTACCACGATCTTCTCTTTGTCCGTATCGATATCATCATCGAACGTCTTGCCGATCATCTGTGCTATCTCATGATTGGTATAGTTCATCCCCTCGAAGACTTCGCTGTACATCCTCGCGACCCTCGCAGGAGTATCAACAAGTCCCGGACGGTCCGGATCGTCTCCGATAGCTTCGATCAATCCGCGTATATGCTCTTCTATCGCTTTTGTATCTATCATCGGTACTGCCTTTCGTTACAGTCTGTTCTCTTTGAACATCCTCATCATCTCGTTCGTCAGCGACAGATCGTTCGGCTGAAGTTCTATATCCTCGCGGCTCACCCAGTCCGCATACTTCAGCTCGTCCTCATCCATCCGTATCCTGTCGTCTCCGTCGACATCGCATACAAATCCGGCCAGCATGTCCTGGGCCATTCCCCACGGCTGGGACTTGTAATACCTGATGTTTTTGACCCTGATCCCGGCTTCTTCCATGACCTCACGCGAAACCGTCTCCTCAAATGTCTCTCCGATCTCGGCGAATCCGGCCACGAGCGCATTGTGCGCATATCCCCTGTTGTAACGCGTTATAAGAAGTCTGTCACCGTTTCTGACGGCGACGATGACCGCGGGATTGATCCTCGGATAAACGATATTGCCGCACCGACCGCACCGAAGCGCACGCTCTTTATCGTCGGCTTCAAGCGTCATACCACACCTGCCGCAAAATCTGTTGTCGGTATACCACTTCCACAGGTGGTAAGCCGTGAATGCGGCAAACAGAAGTTTTTTGTCCTCTGAAGCATCCCTTATCTTCCTGACTGAAAGAGGTTCGTATCCCGGAAGGTCTTCTCCCGCATCCTCAAGTGTCAGGAAAAACTTATCGTCATCTATCGAAAAGAGATATATGCACGAAGCGGCGTGAAGGATACCGTATGTGGGAAAGATCGTTCTGCCGTCTTCCTGCTTCGTATAAAGCCTTCCCTCATCGTCAAATACGAATACGCAGTCACTGTCTGAAGGAGTATGCTTTGCATAACAGTTATTAAGTTTGCTCGGAAATATATCCTGGATCATCCTAATGTTTCTTCATGATACTCTTGTATGCGGGACGAACGATCTTTGTTCCGCTCACAAGTTCCTCGATCCTGTGTGCACTCCAGCCGGCAACCCTGGCAACGGCAAATATCGGTGTGAACAGTTCTCTCGGGATATCCATCATCTCATAGGCGAATCCGCTGTAGAAATCCACATTCGGTGAAACGCCCTTGTATATCTTGCGTTTATCCGCGATAACTTCGGGAGCGAGCGTCTCTACCTTTTTATAAAGTGTAAGATCGTCCATGCGTCCTTTTTCCTTTGAGAGCTGGGTGACGTACTTCTTGAATATCACTTCTCTCGGATCGGACATCGAATATACCGCGTGTCCCATACCGTATATCAGTCCCTGTCTGTCAAAGGCTTTTCCGCTAAGTATCTTTGCAAGATAAGCTCGGATCTCGTCGTCGTCTTCGATGTCCCTGATATGTGCCTTGATATCGTCCATCATCTCCATGACTTTGATATTGGCACCGCCGTGACGGGGACCCTTGAGCGAGCACATTGCGGCGGCTATGGTCGCGTATGTATCTGCTCCCGACGATGTAACGACACGGGTAGTAAAGCTCGAATTATTTCCGCCGCCGTGTTCCATGTGAAGACACAGCGCAACGTCAAGTGCCTTTGCCTCGGTCTTCGTAAACTTCGAATCGGGCCGCAGCATGTTCAGAATGTTCTCGGCCGTTGACAACTCGCTCTGCGGTCTGTGTATGTACATGCTGTCCATGTTCTCGTAGTGATTGTACGCATGGTAACTGTAAACCGCGAGCATCGGGAAAACCGCTATCAGCTGCATGCACTGCGAGACAACGTTCTCTATCGCGGTCGAAGTGGCGTTCCTGTCATACGAGGCAAGCGTCAGTATGGATCTTGTCATCGAGTTCATGACATCCTTTGTCGGCGCCTTCATTATGACGTCTCTTGTAAAGTTCGTCGGAAGCTCCCTTACCTTTTCCAGTGTATTGATGAAATCAACCGACTCCTCTTCGCTCGGAAGATCTCCGAACAGAAGAAGATACGCAAGGTTCTCGTATCCGAAGTCATTCTTTATATACTTTTTTATCAGTTCCTCAATGCGGTATCCCCTGTACCAGAGCTGTCCTTCGCATGGCTGCCCTTCAGGATCTCTCGCAATGATGTTCGAGACATTCGTCAGCCCCGCAAGGACACCTTTTCCGTTCACGTCCCTGAGGCCTCTTTTAACATCATACTGCTCGTAGTACTCGGGAGGTATGACGTCATTCTGCCATATAAGCTCCGAATATCTCGATGTATCGATACCGTCTCTTTTTTTCATTAACTGTCTCCGTTTCTTCGCGGGGGCATCCTTATCGCAACATACAATATTTTATTAAAAAAAGCCCGTCGGGTCAAGGGCGCGGGCGCACGCAAAAAACACGGGAACCAAGCGTTGTAAGCGCTCATTTCCCGTGTTTTATCGTCTTCCTATATGTGTTAACTCGTGTATTCGTCGTCAGGCTGCGGCCAGACCCTGTATATCGGATAACCTCCCCAAGGATTGGCCTGTGACGCCCATATCTCCAGCGTCCCGTCCTCAGCTCTTCTGCATATCCTCCAGCGGTCCACTTCCGTGTAAGGACGGCCTTCCACGCCGGCGCCTTCTCTCTTGGCCTTGTATTTGGGTATTATCTGGGGGTTCATCTCTGTCGTTGAAAGCCCGAGCTCACGGTTTATAACTCCGTAGAAGCCGTCACTCCCGTCCTTTTTCGACTTATAGAATTTCTTCTCTCCGCCGTTAAAACAGTTGGATTTCTTGTTCGTATCCTGCTGTCCGCAAGAAGCGATCAGATACACCTCATACGATCTTGTGACACCGTTATGGGTCGCACTGACCCTGACCTTTTTGCCGGTAAACGAATTAAACGCTTCGTTGGCTTCCTGATTCTCTATAAAAGCAACGTTGACCGCCCTTGCGATCTGGTCCGCCGTATATACATCCTTCGCCTTTTTGGATTTGTTTACGTATTTTACGAACATCGGAGAAATGACTCCGACAAGGATTCCCATTATCGCTATGACGATTATGAGCTCTATAAGGGATATTCCCCTGTTTCTGTTATCATCGTAACCGAACATAACCGACCTCGTATGATCTTCTCATAATATATATCGGCATCAGTTGTATTTTCCGTAACGCTTCTTGATCTTCAGACGGTTCACGGCACGCGCCAGCATCCCTTTTGCCGCCCGGTAATTGAGCCTGTCTGTCCTGGCCGAGAGAAGATCTCTTGCCTCTTCCTCTTCGGACATTGCCCTTTCCTCATCGATCTCGTCCGGATCCTCTGCGGATTCGACAAGGATAAGAACTTCGTTGTTCTCAACCTTCACGATCCCGTTAGATACCGCGGCATGACGCCTGCTGCCGTCCGGAAGCGTGTACTTGACGACCCCGATCGAAACGGCCGCAACGAGGTTCTCATGCATCGCCTGGATCCCAAGCATCCCGTCGGTCGTCGGTATCACAAGGCTCGTGCACCCTCCGTCATAGAAATCCGTATCCGCTTCAACTATATGCAGTCTGAATTCATTCATAACGTTTTGCTCTTGGCATATGCGTCATCAAGTGTTCCGACATTATAAAAAGCCGCCTCGGGCATGTTGTCGGCATCCCCTGACAGTATCGCTTCGAATCCTCTTATCGTTTCGGAGAGCGTGACATAAGCCCCCGGAACACCCGTGAACTTCTCCGCAACGTTCATGGGCTGGGACAGGAATCTCTGGGCCTTACGCGCCCTTCCGACCGTGAGCTTATCCTCCTCGCTCAGCTCCTCCATACCGAGGATCGCGATAATATCCTTCAGTTCGTTGTATCTCTGCAGAAGGTTCTTGACCGCCCATGCCGTATCGTAATGAGCCTTACCGACTATGCTCTCTTCCAGGATGACCGACGAGGATTCAAGCGGATCGACCGCCGGGTATATTCCCTGTTCTGCGATCTTACGCGAAAGTACGGTCGTCGCATCAAGATGAGCGAATGTCGTGGCCGGTGCGGGATCGGTCAGATCGTCCGCCGGAACATATACAGCCTGGACACTCGTTATCGATCCGTTCTTTGTCGATGATACTCTTTCCTGCAGCGCGCCCATCTCTTCGGCAAGTGTGGGCTGGTATCCGACCGCCGAGGGGAGACGTCCGAGAAGTGTCGAGACCTCGGAACCCGCCTGAACGAATCTGAATATGTTATCAACGAACAGCAGCACGTCTTTTTTCTGCTCGTCCCTGAAGTACTCCGCCATCGTCAGCCCCGAGAGGGCGACTCTCATCCTGACACCCGAAGGCTCGTTCATCTGCCCGAACACAAGGGCCGCCTTGTCAAGGACACCGCTCCCTTTCATCTCATTCCACAGATCGTTACCTTCGCGGCTTCTCTCTCCGACTCCGGCAAACACGGAATAACCTCCGTGCTCCATCGCGACGTTATGGATCATCTCCTGGATCAGGACCGTCTTGCCGACACCGGCTCCTCCGAACAGTCCTATCTTACCGCCCTTTGCATAAGGCTCGATCAGATCGATGACCTTAAGACCTGTCTCCAGTATCTCGATCGCAGGCTTCTGTTCTGCAAACGTCGGGGCTTTTCTGTGGATGCTCCAGCGGTCCGTTGCTTCAGGGATGTCGGCGAGTCCGTCTATCGGATCTCCGAGCACATTAAACATTCTTCCAAGCGTTACATCCCCTACCGGGACTCTTATCGGGGAACCTGTGGCAACAACGCTCATACCACGCTTTAATCCCTCGCTCTTGCCCATCATGATACAGCGCACGGCTTCTTTTCCTATGTGCTGCTCGGCTTCCATATATATCTTTCTGTCATCAAGAACCGTGTAAAGTGCCTCGCGGATCTTCGGCAGCCCGCCGCTCTCGAATCGAACGTCAACGACGGGTCCGGATATCTGTACGATCTTTCCTTCCATTCAGTTCGCACCCCTGTTCTTTTTCTTGCGGAGAGCTCTGGCACCGGCCGAGATCTCCGTGATCTCCTGTGTTATCTTGCTCTGTCTCGCATGATTGTATTCGAGCCTGAGCGAATTCATGAGTTCGGCGGCATTCCTGTCCGCCTCATCCATCGCGTTCATCCTCGCACTCTGTTCGCAGCAGAAACTGTCCACGAGAGCACTGTACAGATACTCCGCGACATAACTCCTTACAATGTTGTCAAGAACGATTTCCGGTGAAGGATAGAACTCAAAGTTCACATCCTCGCGCTCACTCTCTTCGAGAAAATCACCCCGGTGAAAAGGAAGCAGCCTTACGGTCTTTGCCTTTTGCGAGATGCTGTTTTCCATATCCGTATATATTAGGAATATCTTGGATATCTTTCCTTCATCATAAAGCGACAGAATGTATTCGGCCATGAGCCTTGTCCGTCTCATCGTCGGATTATCTGCGGAGAACCTGAACTCATCGTCATACTCTATCCCGAGCGCATCACAGTATTTACAACCGTAATCTCCGACCATAAAATACCTGCTCTCGTGATCCGTCATCTGGCTCTCGAATTCCTTGATGACCGCATGGTTATAAAATCCCGCAAGTCCCTTATCCGATGTGACGACGATATACGCGTATGCCCCCGGAAGATCGTGTGATCCGTCGGCGGGATACATGTACGGACTGTTGATCCTGTCGCGCGAACGGAATATCCTCTTGATCTCACTGTTGAGCGCATCAAAATGCGGCCGTGTACGTTCGAGTTCGGCCTTGGCTCTTCGCATCTTACTCGAGGAGATCATATACATGGCCTTCGTGATCTTCTCGGTATCAGCGACCGACTTCATTCTCGATCTGATCTCTCTTAT
>JAFZRD010000021.1 GCA_017620055.1 Lachnospiraceae bacterium | reverse complement strand
GATATAGACGAGGTTGATATGAGGATTCAGATCGACAAGGTATTTGCCGAGATCTATCCCCGACAGTTCCGGCATCTGCGTCTCGAGAAATGCGACATCTATCTCCTCTTCACGAGCCTTGGCAAGGGCGGCAAGCGGATCGTCATAGTAATCGCATACCGAATCGGGTGCCGTCTTTTCCAGAATGGCTCTGATGGTATCAAGTGATTTTCTGTCCGTATCTACCGCTATTATTCTCAATTGGCACCTCCCGCCGGCATGGTCACGGGCCTGACTGTCTGTTCTTTTCGCTGCTGCGGTGTCATGTTAAGGGGATCTGCTTCTCCGACAACGAGCGTATCCCCGTCATTAAGGGCCGCTTCATGCAGAGGTCCCGCATTCATGTCGCTTATGACAAGAGCTGCGAACCTGTCGTAATTGTCATCATCTATGACCGGGAAATGATACTTCATCCTGTACCAGTGAGCGGGATCGTAACCGGCATCCCCGATATAGAGCCTGTCCGCCGTGGCGGCTACTTCGTCGGGGCCGGCGCACTCTCCGGCCGCAATGCTGAATTCTTCGCAGAACAGCATCCCGTATGCCTTCAGTATCCTGTCCCTTACGGTCTCTTCACCCCCGTCGGAATTCTTTCTCCCCGTCGGAGTATCCATGACTGAATAATAAAAATCCCTGGCTTCGGAATTACTCTCGAATTCCACGATCGATTCGTAGAATTTCCTTATGTCGATATCATTAACGGATAGTGCCATTATAATTCTCCTCAAAAAAAAGTGCCCTGAAGATCAGGGCACTTATACATTTCATTATGGTCTGGGTGAGCCGCAGTTACTGCAGAACTTACCGCTGTTGACTGTTCCGCATGAGCATGTCCAGTCCGCCGAAGGAGCGGGCTTGCCGCAGTTGCCGCAGAACTTGCCGGTATTAACCGAACCGCATTCGCATGTCCAAGACCCTGCCGCCGGAGCTGCCGCTGCGGGTGCGGGAGCTGCCTGTGCGGGAGCTGCTGCTGCCTGCTGAGCGCCTGCCATCTGATATAACTGGCTCGCATTCATTCCGCCTGCGCCTGCTGCCATGTTCATTCCGGCGAAAGCCATCATCGGACCCGTTGAAGTATTGCTTGCTGCCGCCTTCATCGCATCTGCCTGAGCACCGACAAGCGTAGCCGCGCCCATGCTCGGATCACGCATAACAGCTGCCTTCTGAAGGTCTCTGATCATCTGCTCCTGATCTTCGGGAGCCGTAACCGAGCTGACACCGAACGATACGATCCTGATACCGCGAAGTTCTCTCCACTTCTTGGTCAAAACTTCGTTAAGGGCATCAGCCATCTCCTCGGTATGACCGGGAAGTGCACTGTATCTGATACCCATATCGCTTATCTTTGCAAAAGCGGGCTGAAGAGCGGTAAGAAGTTCGCTCTTGAGCTGTCCGTCTATCTCTTCCCTGTTGTACGACTCCGTCACGTTACCCGCAACATTCGTGTAGAACAGGATGGGGTCTTCAACTTTGTAGGAATATTCACCGTGGCAGCGGATCGTGATATCAACATCAAGCCCGATGTTCTTGTCAACCACACGGAACGGAACCGGATTGGCCGTGCCGTACTTGTTTCCGGGAATCTCCTTTGTGTTTACATAGTAGACTCTCTGATCCTTACCCGTATCTCCGCCGAACGTGAATCTCTTACCGATCTGCTTGAACGTCTCAACGATCGAATCGGAAAGTTTTCCGTAGAAGATACTCGGTTCTGTCGATGTATCGTAAACATATTCGCCGGGCTCGGCACAAAGATCAACGACCTTGCCCTGCTCAACGATCAGCATACACTGTCCGTCGGCAACCGCGATGACCGAACCGTTGCTTATGATGTTGTCGTGTCCCTTTGTGTTGGAAGAACGCTTTCCGTCGATCTTCTTCTCACCTCTCCTGATGATCACATCCGCAGGAATGGCCTCACAATAAAAGAACTCTTTCCACTGGTCGGCAAGTGCACCGCCTGCCGCACCAAGAGCAGCCTGAATCAAACCCATCTTGAAATCCTCCTTACAGTTAAATAATGTTGGCAGACCAACGTATATATTTTATCACATAATCACTCCGGTATCAATTATTCGATCTGCGCAGTCTCGCGAACAATCCGCCGCCGCGTGATCTGCCTTCTGTAAGTATATCCCGAAGTTCGTACTTCGTGTCTTCGATGCAGTCCTTCTCATATATCCTGTACGCGCGCATGAGTTTTCTGTCCTTAAGAAGCGCATTATAGTCCCTGTCATACTGGGCGTAATACGTGTCCATCCTGCCCCGGACAAGCTTCCTGAAGCGCTCGTCACTCTCGAAGTCCTCCGCGACGATATGGGAATGCTGGTACAGGATCATGAAATCCTCGAGCCTGTAAACGATCCCGAATCTGTTGGGATTGCATTTCTCGAGCGCATGCCACGATTTGGCGGGTTCATCGAAGAAGCAGTACAGCTTCCCGAGCTGAAGATATATCCATGTATAGTAATCGGAGTCCTCGTCAGTCTGCGACGCGAGCCTGTAGTACATATCGAAGGCCTTCTGGTATTCGCCGGTAAGGTAATAGTCAAGTGCCGTCGACAGCCGCTCACTCATTGACATGTTGCCCGTCTCGGCTTTGCTCTTCGGCTCTTTAAGTCCGAATCCCTCGTACTGTTTATGGATCTCCCTTGCACGCTCCTCGGGCTTCTCATACTCTTCGATCAGCTCATCTATCTCGTCGGCGCCTGCCGGAAGATTCTCGCGGAACGACGCGTATTTCTTGCGTCCCATATCAAGACACGTTTCCTCGTATTCGTCAAACACCTGCGCGACACTCGCCTTGGCGGCAGCAACGGCCTGCCTGTGCGTGTCGGCGAATTCACTGTCTATCCGGCTGTGAAAATAGATCCGAAGATGCCTCTCATACTTCTTCATCTTCTCGTCAACGAGTGCGTGTCCGAGGTGCAGATAGAAGTCTTTCTCGTCCTCGATGAACCCGAGATTGACTCTGTAATACAGCATGACTGCACGCTCATAGTTGCCCATGAAGTAATAAGTCTCGGCGAGCGTGAACACCGTGTGCGTGTACTCGGGGAGAGTATGATCCATATATCTTATGACTTTTTCGAGGCGGACCGTAGCCTCTTCGAACCTGTCGATCTTGCGGTAATAAAGCGCTTCATTAACAAGCTGGGCGATCCCCGCATCATCCATGCGGTTCTCGTCAACTTCCATGATCAGGTCCATCGCCTGCTCAAACGTGAACTCGGTATCGCTTTCGGGTTCGTCATGGAATATCGACATGCCGCTCTCATCCGAGAAGATGCGCAGTGCATATCCGGCCAGAAGGGAGTTGACCTCCTCGAGCTCCATATTGAAGTACTCGTCCGAGATGTTCACATCGAGCTGATACCACTTGCGGTATGCGTCATTGATGAGCCTGATAAGCGCGGCTTCGGCGGAATCCTCGGCAAACCACATCACTGCCTCGCTCTCGATATCCCAGTTTCTGATCGGCGAATCTTTCTTGACTTCTTTGGTCAAAATGTCCAGCCTGACCGAATGATCCATTCCGAGCAGAATGAGCGAATCGCGCTCAAATACGTACTTTGCGCATGATCCGTATCCCGGGTCAATGGCCGAGATCGTCTGGAACACTCTTATATCCAATTGTCTGTAAAGTTCAAAGCAGATCATATGATATAATAATAAGGCCTAAATATTCCAAAATCAATGATAATCTGATATACTCGGAATCGTAGATATCTGAGGAAGGAAGCAAATATATGAGCGAGCAGAATGCCAATATAGATATATCCGTAGTCATCCCCGTATACGGCTGTCCGACTGCGATCCCGGCACTTCACGAGCGTCTTACGAACGTACTTACCGGTATGGGTGTCGAATACGAGATCATAATGGTCGATGACTGCGACAAAATGAATTCATGGGAAGAGGTTAAGAAGGTCGCCGAGAAGGATCCCCGTGTCAAGGCTATTCATTTTACGAAAAATCACGGGCAGGGCGTTGCCGTTACGGCCGGTGTTCATCAGTCTGCCGGGAAATGGATCATAACGATGGACTGTGATCTTCAGGACGCCCCCGAGAACATTCCGGATCTCTATGCAAAAGTCAACGAAGGATACGATGTCGTGTTCGTTAGACGTCAGCAGCGCAAGGAATCGTTCCTTGTAAGGCTGTTTGCCAAGTGGTATCACAACGTTCTCGCATGGCTTTCGGGAGTTGATTTCGATTACGATCTCGCAACTTATCTGATCGCGAGCCGCAGGGCGACGGATTACTATATCGCGTCCAAGGACCGCGGCAGGGATTTCGGCGTATTTCTGATGTGGCTCGGATTTAAGTACACGTTCGTCAACTACGAGCAGGGCTACAGATATGAGGGCAAGTCTTCGTTCACTTTCATCAAGAAAGTCCGTACGGCAGTAGGTATCATAAGCACATATTCGAACCGCCCGCTCTATGTTTCGATATGGATCGGCCTGATCTCGGCCGTATTCTCATTCATATACATAATCTATGCGTTCATCCAGTATTACGTGTACGATGCGAACCCCGAAGGCTGGACCACGGTAGCTGCCGCGATCTTCTTCTTCGGTGGGGCCATTCTCTCCACGCTCGGTGTTATGGGGATCTATCTCGGGAACATATTCGATATGAGCAAAGATCGTCCCCTGTTCACGATACAGGAGACGATCAATATCTGATTCCATATTAAGAAGAATCCTTATGAGAAGAATTCAAGTGTCTTGTCTATGACTTTGTCCTGGTCGCTCTTTTTAAGGTTATAGTAGAGCGGTAATCTCGCGAGTCTGTCACTCTCCGCGGTAGTATATACATCACTTCCCGCGAATCTTCCGAACTTAACTCCCGCCGGCGCACTGTGCAGCGGAACATAATGGAATACCACGAGTATATCGTTGCTGCGCATATGATCTATATACGCGGTCCTCGTATCAAGATCCTTACATTTGATGTAGAACATATGGGCGTTATGAACGCATGTATCAGGGATGATCGGAAGGCTTATGACACCTCTTTCCTCCAGGGGCCTTAGTGCTTCGTAATACCTGTTCCAGCTGTTCATCCTGTCCTGCTGCATTTCGTCGGCATGTTGGAGCTGTCCCCACAGATAGGCAGCATTAAGGTCACTCGGAAGATAACTGCTGCCGTAATCGACCCAGTTGTATTTCGCGACCTGTCCCCTGAAGAACTGCGAACGGTTCGTACCTTTCTCACGCAGTATCTCCGCTCTCTCGACATTCTTCCTGTCGTTGATGACTATCGCACCGCCTTCTCCCATCGAGAAGTTCTTGGTCTCATGGAACGAATAGCATCCGAGATCGCCGATCGTACCGAGACTCCTGCCCTTGTATGTACTCGTGACTGCCTGGGCCGCATCTTCGACAACAAGCAGGTTATGGCGCTTCGCGATGTCCATGATCGTATCCATCTCACATGCGACTCCTGCATAGTGCATCGCACATATGACCTTTGTCCTGTCGGTTATCGCAGCCTCGATCTTAGTCTCATCTATGTTCATCGTATCGGGACGCACGTCAACGAACACGAGCCTGGCACCCGCGAGCACGAAAGCATTTGCCGTGGATGAGAAAGTATAGCTCGGAAGTATGACTTCGTCGCCGGGCTCAAGGCCGCACAGGAGTGCCGACATCTCAAGAGCCGCACTTCCGCTCGTGGTCAGGAGCACCTTCTCGGCGCCGAATCTTTTCTCGAACCACTCGTTACAGCGCGCCGTGAACGGGCCGTCACCGCATATCTTATGATTCTCGACGGCCTGCCGCATATATTCGAATTCATCCCCGTAGAACGGGGGCACGTTAAAATGTATCAGTTCTGCCATAATGATTGATTATACCATAAGATTACAAATCAAGTTAAGTTCTGTTATAATACAGTCATGAACAGGTTTAAGAGAATAATTGCGATCGTATGTGTCGCGTTTCTTGTCGGAATATATATCGTAACATTCATAATGGCGCTCGCTGACAGCAGCGCTACGATGTTCATGTTCAAAGGATGCATTGCGATGACTTTGTTCGTGCCTCTTGCGGCATACGGCTTCATCTGTCTACACAAATATGCCATGACTCGTTCCGGCCGCAAAGATTACTTCCCGGACAAAGAAAGTGATCAGTAGTTCACCCCGAGCTTTGCAAGTTCCCTGTCCGCGTCTTCTTTTCCCCTAAACAGGATCGTATTGATCCCAAACTTTTTGGCGGCTTCAATATTGTCCGCGTTATCGTCGATGAACACCGCCTCGGACGGCGTTATATCGAACTTATCAAGAATGTGTTCGTATATGCGCGGATCGGGCTTGATCAGATTTACCCTGTAGGAGATCACTTCACCGTCGGCCTTTTTCATGTAATCAAGCTCATCCGGACACTCCTCGATACCCTTTCTCGAGAAGTTCGACAGGATGTATATCTTATAGCCTTTTTTCTTGAGAGCATCCAGCCATTCATCGGTATAATCGAACTTCCGAAGAAGCCCCGTGAATCGGTTATAGAACAGATCGCGAAGCTCACTCTCAAGTTCCGGTGCCCTTTCGATAAAAGCCTCGAGCATCATCTCATCCGTCCATATCCCTCTGTCGAATTCATTCCATACCGGATCGCGTACCGTAGCGTCCGCCATCCTCTCGAAACGCTCACCTTCAAGACCCATTTCATGAAACAGCGCTTCCCATCTGAAATCGATGAGGACCATTCCCATATCGAATATTATCGTGTTTATCATAACTCATCCTTTTCCGGCTTTATCAGATCAAGCTTCAGCACAGCCTCTTTCTCGACATGCCGGTCATCCTTTAAGTAAAAATCACGTGCCGCATCTTCCGCCACGTCACCGCTGTATTCTTCCTGAAGCATCAGTCCCGGATGAAAGAGTATCTCAAGATCCCTTCCGTCGCGCCGGGCTTTTTCACAGACTTTTGCAAAGAGTTTTTCTATCCTTTCGCTGTCCATCCGGCCGCTCATCACAAGGCCCCAGAGATACATCTTATTGATGTGATTTTTCCCGCAGTATCTGTCTATAGCATGTGAATACAGCCACAGTATGCGGTTCTTGATGATGTTGACCGGGCGGTATGATCTGATGAGGCTCTTCTCCGAGAGAAATACCGCAAGCGGCTCCTTGGAGTTGCGGATGTATTCCGGCTTAATACCTTCCCGCTCCAGCACAGACATGAGCGCTTCCCTGACTATCGGAATATGATGTGCATGCTGGTGGCTGTCGATACGGAGCGACTTCTGTTCACATGAAATGCCCGATGCCTTTGCGATATCGATGCACTTTCTGATCACCTCATCGCACCGTTTTATCTGCATCGCGATCTCATCCTGCAGGCATTTGTATATCCTGTTCTTTCGTCCTATCAGGAACGAGAGTGCAAAGAGCTTTCCCCATGAAAGATCGAGCATGATACGCCCGTCCTCTTTCCTGTATATCGAAATATCATCGGAATCTGCGGCAAGACTCGCCCCCTCGACAAGATCGATATGAACAGACACGAGCGGAAGATACGGCAGCGAAGGTATGGCTTCATAGAGCATTTCCATGCACTCGTCGAAATACCGCGTATTCGGTACGATACTGATGCTGCTCAGTTTCCCCGCCTTCATGCATTCGATCATGTCCCTCGAAGTGTTAGGGGTCAGGGCATAATCATCGGCATGTACGTCAATCCTCATCTTCCCCGTCCTTATGGATCACACAGTCGATGATGTATCTCGGTCTGTTCTTCGTCTCCATGTACACTTTCCCGAGATACTCTCCTATCACTCCGAGCGACAGGAGGATAACACCGGACAGAGCGAGCACAACGAGAAGCAGCGTTGTATAACCGGGAACGTTCTTGCCCTGTGCCCATTCAATGAGACTGACGATCGACAGTATAACGCTTAAAACAACAACTATGATACCCAGTCCTGAGATCATGTGAAGAGGTCTTACCGTAAAAGATGTTATGCCGTCAGTCGCAAGTTTGAACATCTTCGACAGCGTGTATTTGGAGCTGCCGGCCGTCCTCTCCTTCACATCAAAGAATACCGTATCCGAGGCAAATCCCATTGTCGGAATGAGTCCTCTGAGGAAAAGATTACTCTCGGAATACTGCGCGAGCGCATCGAGAACTTTGCGCGAGACAAGTCTGTAATCGGCGTGATTTTTGATCACACGGCTGCCCATCATGTTCATGAGTTTATAATACAAAAGTGCGGTGAACTTTTTGAAGCCGCCGTCGCTTGATCTGTCGTTCCTGACGCCGTATACGACTTCGGCACCCTTTTTGTAGCATGCGATAAAATCATCGAGCGCGTTTATGTCCTGCTGCAGATCGGCATCTATCGTCACAACGATGTCCGCCGCTTTCGCGGTCATCATTCCCGCGAATATCGCATTCTGGTGTCCGCAGTTTCCGGCAAGCGATACAAGAGAGAAGAGCTCATCTTCGCGGACTATATCCGTGAGGATCGACAGCGTGTTATCACGGCTTCCGTCATTGACGAACATGACCCTGCTCCTGTCGGAAATAACGCCTTCCGAAGATAAAGCCGTCATCTTTTCCTTAAACGCTTTTGCGGAATCTCTTATAATCTCTTCCTCGTTGTAGCACGGAACAACGAGATACAGTATTGGGTTGTTTCTGTTTTCTTCTGTCATGTGATTTTCTCCGATACCTTGTCCATCATAAGAAAATGTGGTAAATTTATCAAGTGCAAACAGTCAGTTTACTGTCATACGGGAGTCCGTCATGGAAGAAAGAAGGACCGACAAGCGTGTACCGATAGGTATCAAGCTGTCCATCTCCAATCTGTACAAGGAAGATACCAATACGATAATGGATCTGGATCTTAACGTTGAAGTCGTCGATATCTCATCGAAAGGTATCGGTTTCGTTTCACGTTGCATCCTTCCCGTCGGCTATTATTTCATAGCCAACATCGAGCTGTCTCCCGAGCTTCCGCAGATAATCACCGATGTGCGCGTGATCAGAAGCGCCGCGATCGACAAGGAACAGTACCGTTACGGCTGCGAGTTCGTATCGATCTCACCTAGCGTCGGAAAGCTGCTCGACGAATTCTCCGAAGGGTTATGACAGACCGCACTTAAGAAGCAGCGCGTAAGCAAACGGTGTGACATAAAGCACTGCAAACGCCGCTGCAAAACCGATACAGTAAGAAAAAGCAAGAACCCTGTCGGCTCCGGCCGGAGCGGG
>JAFZRD010000157.1 GCA_017620055.1 Lachnospiraceae bacterium | reverse complement strand
CGACAGCTTCTTGTGCTCTTCGTCCGTGATCAGCGGGCAGTGGACATATACCGGTATCTCCCATCCGAACGCATCATAGAGTCTGTTGTACTTGGGCGTTGAAGAAAGGTATTCGTTGCCCCTTACAACATGCGTTATACCCATCAGATGGTCGTCGATAACATTGGCAAAATTGTATGTCGGATAACCGTCGGATTTGATCAGGATCATATCGTCAAGTTCCGCATTGTCAACCGTGATATCCCCGTATATCTCATCATGGAATGTCGTCGTACCCTCCTGCGGGTTGTTCTGTCTGATGACATACGGCATGCCCGCATCCAGATTGGCCTGTATCTCCTCCGGGGTAAGCGACAGACAGTGTTTGTCGTAAACGTTTATCTCCTTGTCTCCCACCGTTCTCGTCAGGCCCTCAAGCCTCTCTTTCGTACAGAAGCAGTAGTATGCCTTCCCTTCGTCGATGAGCTGTTTCGCGTACTTTAAGTATATTCCGGAAGCCTGCCTCTCGCTCTGTACATAAGGTCCGCATCCGCCGTCCTTATCCGGTCCCTCGTCATGGATAAGACCGGTCTTCTTCATCGTTCGGTATATTATGTCAACCGCTCCCTCGACATATCTTTCCTGATCAGTGTCCTCTATACGCAGAAGAAACTGTCCGTTCTCGTGCTTTGCGATAAGATATGCATACAATGCGGTCCGAAGGTTTCCGACATGCATGCGTCCCGTGGGACTCGGTGCGAATCTTGTTCTTACTGTTTTCATGGGTGTTACCCGCTTTCTGAGTGATTTTTGCCGCCGTGGCGGCAGTGCTCATAATATTATATATTATTTTGACAAAATTGACAGTAGAAAAAAACGCCGGTTGTTGATAAACTATTTGTTGGCTTACGGTTAACTGATATATCAATACAGAAAGCAGGATATAAACATGGCTGAACATATCGATATCGAAGACATAAGGCCCGTTGCGCCTCTCGGACTCATCGTCCACCAGAGCTGCAGGGATCTCGGAAACGCGGTCGACAAACGTATCGCCGAATTCCGCAAACACGAGAACGTGAAAAATCGCGACACGAGCGTTTTCTTCGAATACGAGAAAGATTCATACATCATAGACTGTGAATGGCCGAGGTTCGGTACCGGCGAAGGCAAAGCGATACTTCATGATACCGCGCGCGGAAAAGATATATTCATAATCACGGATGTTTGCAATCACAGCATATCGTTTACGGTCAACGGATTCGTTCATTACATGTCTCCGGATGACATATACATGGATCTGAAGAGGATAATCGCCGCCATCGGAGGCAAGGCGCACAGGATCACTGTTGTTATGCCGTTTCTCTATGAGTCGAGGCAGCACAAGCGTACTTTCCGTGAATCTCTCGACTGCGCGATGGCCCTCGCCGAGCTTGCTGACATGGGTGTCAACGATGTCATTACATTTGACGCGCACGACCCCAAGGTTCAGAACTCAACCCCGTTATGCGGCTTCGATAACTTCACACCGCCTTATGAGTTCATATCGTCTCTCATTCATTATGAGAGGGATCTGATCATAGACAAGGATCACCTGATCGTCATCAGTCCCGATGAAGGTGCTCTCGACCGTGCCGTTTACTTTGCCGGAGTACTCGGCGTCAATACGGGTATGTTCTACAAGAGAAGGGATTATACGAAGGTCATAAACGGTAAGAACCCGATAGTTGCCCATGAATTCCTCGGAGACAACATCGACGGTAAAGACGTCATAATAATCGATGATATGATAAGCTCCGGCGGAAGTATGATAGATACAGCCAAACAGCTCAAGGCAATGAATGCGAAGCGCGTCTACATCTGCTGCACTTTCGGTCTGTTCACCGAAGGTATCGAGCAGTTCGACAAAGCTTATGACAGTTGTGTGTTCGAGAAGATAATATGCACGAACCTCGCTTATCACGATCCCGTCATCAATTCAAGACCTTACTTTATAGAGGCTGACATGAGTGATTTCCTTGCGACCGTTATTGATTATATGAACCATGATATCGCAATGTCGAAAGTTCATACGAACACGGAGAAGATCCAGGAAGTACTGACACGATACAATAAGAGACTTGAAACGGAATTCCTGGCTGATGACAACGCCTAGGGCGTATAAAGGAACGCATTCTTATACCATCTGAAGCTGTCGCCCTCGACCGCGACAACATCGAACCTTACCTTTGCATCCTCCGGGATCTTGTGGCGGAGCATATAGTATTGTGCCACTTTGGAAATGGTTCTTGCTTTTGAAACGCTTACCGCTTCTTCGGGATTTCCGAACGAAGCGGTTTTTCTGTATTTGACCTCAACAAATACAAAATAGTCGCCGTCCTTTGCGACTATATCTATCTCACCGATACGGTTTCTGAAATTCAGTTCTCTTATAACGAGGCCGCATGACGCAAGAAACTTTGCAGCCTCCTCTTCCCATTTGGAACCTGTTCTTCTCTTGTTCATTGATATTATCTGCCGAGCTTGCTTCGAATCTTCTCCATGTTGTCGACAAATACGAGGATCTCGGCAACGACCTCATACAGTTCGGGCGGTATATACTCACCGATGTCAAGCTTTGAAAGTGTTCCGGCAAGCTTCGCGTCCTCATGTATGGGCACGTCGTTCTCTTTGGCCTGCTCTATGATGCGTTCCGCAACCTTCCCCCGTCCGGTGGCAACGATCTTAGGGGCCATGTCTTCGGGATTGTATTCGATGGCGACCGCCTGTTTTATCTTCTTCTCGTCTTCCTTTGCCATATCAAGCCCTGACGTCAAATCTCATTTTGGAGACAACTACCTTTGCATCTTCCCGGATATCATCCTTCGTAAACTCATCCGTGATCGGTGTGATCGGTTTACCGGGATCCTTCTTAGTGACTCTTGTGTTCGTGTCATACCCTTTATCGGTGAGTCTTTTTGTAAGCTCGTCTATGTGAGACTCTATAAAGTCCAGCAGTTCCTCGGTTTCCAGATAGAAGTTCGTGTTGACTTTCGTATAGTCACGCATCGTGACATACACATCCATCGGTCCGAGATGCTCCATGTCAAGATGAAGGAGTGCCGAGAAATTGCCGTCACTGTTTGCCAGATTCTTCCTGTTCGTATATACATACAGTTCGCCGTTCGCATCCTCTCCCGCCATTTTGAGGGGAAGCTGAACATAATTGACGAACTCGTTGAGCTGGTTCATAAAATTCACGTTATCCGAAAGCGCTCCGGCAGACTGTGCAACACCCGATTCGCTTCTTCCGATCGTCTCCATAAGCTTTGTGATACCTGCCGATGACTTCTGTATCTTGTCGTACAGTTCATCTATCTTGCCTTTTTCCGCGACCTCTTCGGGCTTTATGGACATCTGCGCCTTGACGCTGTCCTTTATGAGCTTTGTGAATCCGTCGGACTTCAGAAGATCATTGAGTTTCTCGGTGATCTTCTCTTTAACGCTCATTGCCGTGTTCTCTACGGCCTTATCCGCCATAGCCTGAGTCGCGTCATGTATCGCGCTATCCGTACCAGTTGTCTGTGCCGTAGTCGAAGCGGTTCCTGCAGAACCTTCCTGCCCTCTAAGTGCCGATATATCGCTCTGCGCGGCCGAATTCAGTTTCTCCTCATCCGCTGCTTCCGCACTCTCTTCGGAATATGCCGCCAGCTCAGCCTCAATGACTTTGACGTTTTCGGGCGGGTATTCATCAACGAGTTCCTTGACGGCAGCCATAACCTGTGACGGATCAAGAGGCTCATGTATATCCGAAGCGGTCTCGGCAAGTATAAGGATATCGTTGAGACTGTTCATGAGTGTCTGCTGTTCGGAAGGTGTCAGTGACAGATTATCGTTGTATATGGCGTTTTCTAAGTTTCCGTTCACATTATCCGCACCCGGTGTGAACATTTCCTTAAGGTTTGAGATGAATCCGTCAACAGTTTCCCTGAGAAATCCTTCGCCCCTTTCGGGAACCGCAGCCTGCTCCTGTACGGCTTCCGGTGTCTGTGAAGCCGCTTCAGTCTGCACGGTCTGTTCGCTTGCGGCTACGTTTGCGATCGGCTCCTCGGCCCGGCCGGAGATAACAGTTTCTCCCGCGGCTGGTAAAACAGCCGATTTATCCGGCATTATCGTCTCAAGACTGTCCGTATCGATAAGGTTCAGTACCTCGGTTATGACCTGATTGGCAGTAAGGTCACCGAATGCGGCCGGCGCTTCAGATGCTCCCGCCGATCCAGTCGCTGCATCCACTGCCTCCCGGAACAGATCAGCCATACCGTCGGCGGTGTTTTGAACATCACCGGTTATCTGATGCTCAAAGTTGCGGTAATTCTCGAACTGTATCACATTGCTCTCGGTAAGAGGCATATTCAGTTTTGTCATCTGTACGATGGATTCCGGGGATACGTTCTGATGTGCGGATATATTCCTGAACATTGAAGTCAGGGCATTCCTGTTGACAGGCATGTTCTCAAGCATCATCCTGTCCGTCATTGCCAGAGTCGTATCATTGACGGGCAGTCCGGCGGCCTTAAGTGCGGAGACCGCAGCATTGTTGTTTGCAAGATTGGAATAAAGCGGGCGAAGGGACAGCTGGTTGTTCGCGCCTTTGGCGACTTCAAATGTCATCTTCATCCCGACTTCTATATTGGCGTTGCCCGCAAGCTTAGCGGATATCGTCTGATCGTTACCGAGACGGATGGTCACTTCATTTCCGTCCTTCTCAACGATCTCACCCGTTATCGTGGTCCCGGCCGTTACGGCATCGCGACCGGCGGACGAATACGCACTGACCGAAGAGCCTCTGACCGATTCGGCCGAACCGCTCCCGCTGTTGTAACTGACTCTGTTGTGATCGCTGTTAAGGTAACCGCTGTTATCGATCGATATGGACATCTGCTCACCGTGGATTATACAAAGTTGCCGATAAAGGATCTTCTGTGGATCGGACAAGGGCCCAGTTCCCTGATCGCCCTTATGTGCTCCGCGGATCCGTAACCTTTGTTACCGGCAAATCCGTATCCCGGATACACACTGTCCATCTCTTCCATTATACGGTCTCTCGTGACCTTTGCAACAATACTCGCCGCAGCGATGGAACAGCTCTTTGCGTCACCTTTTATGATCGGGACCTGGGGGATATCCACCTGCGGTATCGTAACTGCATCGTTTAATAATATATCGGGTTGTACGGCAAGATTCATTATGGCCTGACGCATGGCTTCATACGTTGCCTGAAGGATATTGATCTCGTCTATGCGTTTGTGATCGACCATCCCTATCGAAACCGCAACTGCCTTCTCGTATATGATATCATACAGTTCGTCCCGCTTAGCCGCACTCAGCTGCTTTGAATCGTTCAGATACAGTATCTTCTCGTCCTTGGGAAGAATGACGGCACCTGCAACGACGGGTCCCGCAAGAGGGCCCCTTCCGACTTCGTCTATACCGCATATATAACAATAACTGCTGTACTGTTTCTCGTAGGATAACATGCGTTCGGTCCTCTCGATCTCAGCCTTACGCTTTTCGATCACACCGGTTGCTTTATTAACAAGTTGAATAACACCCCGCCTGTCATCCTGACCGTATGTGGCAATAAAGTTCTCAAATTCGCCGTCTTTCAGATTGTTAAATTTTGATTTGATATCGCTGATGCTCTCTGCCAATTTGATACCGCCCGTTTCGTATATATTGTTATCATTTTCGCGCTGACCACTATATGTTGTGGTCTGCTGCGTTTTATTTCAGAAGAATTTGATCCTGTTCAGAGGCAGCAGTCTCATAAACATCCTGCCTGTTATCCTTGTCGATGTCACTATTCCGACTTCATCATAACGTGAATCTATGCTCTCGGTCCGGTTGTCACCGACAACAAAATACTCCCCGACCGACAGTTCTATCGGAGACGCGGCAAGCCCGGCGTATTCCGGCGCATCCAGTCCTTTGACATCCTCGATCTCTTCACCGTTTATAAGGAATCTGCCGTCGACTATCTGGACGGTCTCATGCGGCAGTCCGATAACGCGTTTTATTAATTCCTCTCCCGTGCCTTTCTGTCTGAAAACGATTATGTCGAAACGCTCGGGATCATGGAAACGGTATGATATCTTGTCAATCATGACTCCGTCATCCGGCTCAAGCGTATGCTCCATCGAGTGATTCCGAACCTTTACACGTTCCACCCCGAACTTTGACATCAGGAGTGCAAGTATCAGGACCGCGAGAACGAACAGACCGAATTCAAGTATTCCGGCTGATACACTCTTCTTCTTTTTTTGTCTGCCCTTCTTTGCCACGGTTGTTCCTTTATATCATTTCAAGTGTTATTTTACCCAGTTTGCCGGATCTGAACTCATCGAGTACTATTCTGGCCGCCTTATCGAGATCGGGTTCGCTTCCCTTTTTCAGACACCCTCTTTTCAGGGCGATCTTCTCAAGAATAACGGCTGTATTTTCATCCTCATCGGTTTCATATCTTGCAAAAAGCGTTCCGGGATATGCCCTTTTCAGTTTCTCGGCAAGCTTCAATGCAAGTTCGGTCGGATCGAGTATCTCATCGTTTATCGAACCTACAAATGCAAGGTTGAGTCCGGTGTTCTCGTCGTCAAACTTGGGCCACAGTATTCCCGGTGTATCGAGAAGGTCGACATTCTTGTCGAGTTTGATCCACTGTTTGCCTTTTGTGACACCGGGTTTGTTACCCGTCTTGGCTCCGGCTCTTCTCGTAAGGGAGTTGATGAATGTGGATTTGCCGACGTTGGGTATACCTGCGACCATGGCTCTGACAGGCCTTCCTATTATGCCTCTCTTACGGTCGCGCTCAGTCTTCTCTTTACATGCTTTTTCAATGGAACTGCTGATAGGTGCGAAACCTCCGCGGTTTCGTGAGTCGACACAAAGGGCGATGATGCCCATGTCCTCAAAGTGTTTCTGCCATGCTTTATTTGCCGACGGATCCGCCAGATCCGATTTGTTCAGAAGTACAAGACGTGATTTTCCCTTTGCGAGTTCATCTATATCGGGATTACGTGAAGAAAGGGGGATCCTTGCATCCAAAAGCTCAATTACCAGATCGATGAGCTTTATGTCCTCCTGCATCATCCTTTTCGCTTTGGTCATATGCCCGGGATACCACTGGACCTGCATCATTCAACCCTCCCGGCTGCCCTGTTCTTGCTCTTCAGATGATACCAGGCTTTTCCTTCGATCATTCCTCTGCTTATATTTCCGATATTGGCGCTTCTTGAGTCCTCGGAATTCCTTCTGTTGTCGCCGAGCACGAAGTATTCATCAGCCCCGAGCACTACCTCGGATGCGGCTAAGCCGGGATCGAGCGTATCTTCCGCCCTGTCTTCCGTATATACGCTGCCGTTTATCACTACTTTACCCTGAATGATCTGAACTCTGTCACCGGGTGTGGCAACGACTCTCTTGACTGACAGATGGGTATTCTCGTTTCCGTTCGGGCGGAATACTATGACATCCCCCTGTTTGGGAGACGTGAACTGATATGCGATCTTGTTGATCAGAACCTCCTGACCGTTCGAAAGAGACGGCTCCATTGATTCCCCGATGACACTCGTTCTGATGCCGAATGCAAAAATGAGCGCGATCCCGAGAAATACAGCGATAAATACAAGGAACACCCACTGTATCACCTGATAGAATATGTTGATGTTGAATTTTCTCTCACGATTGATGTACGTAAGGGACGGGCCTCTTGAAGGGGAATGTCTTCTTGCCACTGTCTGTACCTCTTGTTAAAACAAGAAGCACCTGCAAACTGCAAGTGCTTCATAAATGTCTGTCTGTCAGCGGATGAGCTCTTTAACTTT
>JAFZRD010000156.1 GCA_017620055.1 Lachnospiraceae bacterium | reverse complement strand
TTTCAGATACGAGAATATGAGCGGCGGATTGTCCTGCGTGAACACAGTGACCTTAAGGTCGGGTTTGGCATTAAGAAGATAGTTCCTGACCGCCAGCGTAGAGCTTATACAGTCGCCGTCGGGTCTGATATGTCCCGCAACCGCAACGCTTTTTGCATTTCCGATCTCCTTTAGCAGATCCATTACATTACCTCTGTTTCATCATCCCTGTCGGGGATCGACGCCATTACCTCATCGATCTTTGCGCTCATCGCCATACCATACTCGGTGGAAGTGTCCGCTATGAACCGAAGCGTCGGCGTATTGCGAAGGTTCAGCGTGGAAGCAAGGTGATGCCTCATGAAACCTTCCGCATTACGGAGGCCTTCCATCGTCTGCTCCCTCACCGTCTCGTCACCGAGAACGCTTATATAGACTTTACAGGTTTTCAGATCCGGCGCGACCTCAACATCGGTAACGCATGTCATCGGTGCGATCCTCGGATCTTTTATACCTCCGCGGATCAGATCGGCAAGAGCCCTCTGGACCTCGGAATTGATCCGCGTGTTCTTGATACTGTTTTTTCTCATTTTCTGGGTACCTCGACCATCGTGTAACCCTCAACGATATCAAGCTCCGCAAAATCACCGAACTCCTCGAATACAAGACCGCATTCGAATCCGGCTTTGACTTCCTTGACATCATCCTTGAACCTCTTGAGGGATGCAAGCTTTCCTTCGTAGATCTGCTCGCCCTCTCTCGTGATCCTGACAAGACATCCGCGCTGCATAACGCCGTCGAGCATGTATGCACCGGCGATGTTTCCTATGCCGCTCGCCTTGAATATCTGTCTGATCTCGGCATGTCCGAGTACTTTCTCCTCGAATACGGGATCGAGCATACCCTTCATGGCATCCTCAACATCCTCGATAGCCTTGTAGATAACATCATACAGTCTTATATCAACGCCTTCCGATTCAGCCGTGGCCTTGGCTGTCGCATCGGGACGGACATTGAATCCGATGATGATCGCATCACTGGCACTTGCAAGGATGACATCCGATTCGTTGATGGCACCTACGCCGCTGTGGATGACCTTGACGATGACCTCTTCGTTCGAGAGCTTGAGGAGCGACTCCTTGACCGCCTCGACGGAACCCTGTACGTCAGCCTTAAGGATAAGATTGAGCTCTTTGAGGTTACCCTCCTGGATCTTGGAGAACAGGCCTTCAAGGGACATCTTCGATTTAACCTTGGTCTCGTCAAGCATCTTGACTTTGTTCTGCGCGATGAACGTTTCCGCAAAGTTCTTGGCTTCCTTATCGGAATCAAGAGATACGAATACCTCACCTGCACCGGGAACGTCGTTAAGACCGAGTATCTCGACAGGCGTTGACGGTCCTGCTTCCTTGACCCTGCGACCCGTATCGTCGATCATGGCCCTGACCTTACCGTGTGAAGGACCTGCGGCGATAAAATCACCCACCTTGAGTGTACCCTTCTGTACGAGTACCGTTGCGACGGGACCGCGTCCCTTGTCAAGTTCGGCCTCGATGACCATACCTCTTGCCCTTCTGTTGGCGTTCGCCTTGAGCTCGAGTATATCGCTCGTAAGTAGGATCATCTCCAATAGTTCCTTGATACCTTCACCCGTCTTTGCGGATACAGGTGCGAATACCGTGTTTCCGCCCCAGTCCTCGGGAACGAGTTCGTATTCGGACAGTTCCTGCTTAACCCTGTCTATATTGGCCGAAGGCTTATCTATCTTGTTGACGGCAACGATTATCTCGATGCCCGCTGCCTTCGCATGGTTGATCGCTTCTATCGTCTGAGGCATTACACCGTCATCAGCCGCGACAACAAGGATCGCGATATCCGTCGCGTTCGCACCACGCATACGCATAGCCGTGAAAGCTTCATGTCCGGGCGTATCGAGGAAGGTGATCTTCCTGCCGTTAACATTAACAACATACGCACCGATCGCCTGCGTGATACCGCCGGCTTCGCCTTCTATGACCTTTGTGTTCCGGATCGCGTCGAGGAGTGATGTCTTACCGTGATCGACGTGACCCATAACGCATATTACGGGAGGACGGCTTGTCATTGTCGACGTATCTTCCTCTTCTTCCTTGAGGAGTTCTTCTATAACATCCACAACGACTTCCTTCTCGCAGAGGATCTCGTATTCGACAGCGATCTCTTCCGCTTCCTCATATGTTATCTCTTCGTTGACCGTAACGACCCTGCCCTGAAGGAACAGCTTCTTGATGATCTGTGAAGACTGTATCTTCATCTTGTCGGCAAGTTCCTTGATCGTGATCGTCTCGGGAAGAGTGATGACTTTGATCTTCTCCTCCTCGGGCTCTTCCTTCTTCATGACCTTCGGATCGGTCATCCTGGAAGTCTTGCCCTTAACCTGCTTTCCTCCCTTGAAACCGTCCTCGTTCTCGTATATACGGTCCTTCTTGTTCTTGTCTTTGGAAGTGTTTCCTTTTCTGTCGCTTCCGCCGCGTCTTCCGTCTTTGTTTGAAGAATCGGATGAAGCATTGAAGCCTCTTCCCTGGTTGATGACTATACCGCCTCTTGCGGGTCTGTCACCTGCAGGTCTTGCAGGTCTTGCGGGTCTGGCTCCGGAAGGGGCTGCTGCTCCTGCCGAAGGTCTTCTCTCTCCTGCTCCCTGCGTTCCAGCAGCTGCAGGAGCACTGCCAGCGCTATTGCTACCGCTCCCAGCAGCACTGACATCAGCTTTAACAGTTTCTGTATTTTCCTTTTTAGGCGCAGTGCCTGTTCTACGTAACCTATCTCGATCGCCTCCCTGATTGTTCTCTGCAAGTCTTGCGGCTCTTTCCGCGGTCGTGGGAACCGTCGGACGGATTATGCCGCCCGGTGTCTTGGGTCTGACAGGGCCTGCTCCCCTGCCGCCGGCCTGTGCTCCGCCGCGCTGTACCTGTGCGTTTCTGGCCGATGAAACTACTATTATCGGCTTCTTCTTCCTGACAGGTGCCGCCGCTCCTTCGGGTCTGGCCGGTCTGGCCGCAGGCTTTGCGCCGTCTTTTTCGGCAGCCGGTGCCGCTTCCTTAGCGGGTGCCTTCTTTGCGGCCGCAGGAGCCGCAGGCTCTTCTTTTTCGGCCTTGGCCGGTGCACCCTTTGAAAGCTTCTTTCTTACAGCTTCCGCCTGATCGTCTTCAAGACCTGATGCGGGAGCCTTGCCTTCAATACCCATTGAAGCCAGTACAGCTATGACTTCACTGCTCTTTATGTCAAATTCTTTTGCTATCTCATGTACTTTAGTCTTTGCCATTATCGCTACCTCCGTTCGGAACTTTTATTAGGATCTGCTGTGCGAGCTTTTCGTTCGTTACGCACAGCGACGCCCGGAACTCTTTGCCGATCGCATGTCCGAGGTTTTCTTTATCTGAATATTCCAGGTATGGAACATCGTAATACGAACACATATCACTGAACTGTTTCCTTGTATTATCCGAGGCGTCCGCGGCAACGATGCAGAGGTGTGATTTTCCCTCCTTGATCGTGTTCTCCGTCATGAACTCCCCGCTCTTGACGGCGCCTGCTTTCTGCGCAAGCCCCAGGAGCTGTAATACAGGATCAGGTCTCATATGATCATTCCTCTCCTTCGGCAGGTTCGCTTTCACCTTCGGTGATCTCTTCTACGGCTTCTTCACCGGCGACCTCTTCCTCGGCGTATTCCTCTTCGGCATACTCGCCTTCCTCATATTCGCCTTCTTCGTATTCACCCTCGTAATACTCGCCTTCCTCGTATTCGTCTTCGTCGTAGTAATCCTCAAGACGGAATCCCGGAGTATCCTTTGCCTGCGTCTCGGACTTGATATCGATCTTGAAGCCCGTGAGCTTTGCGGCAAGTCTCGCATTCTGTCCTTCCTTACCGATCGCAAGCGAGAGCTGATCGTCGGGAACCACGACCTTGGCTGATTTTTCATCGCTGTCGGCGATGACGAATACGACCTTGGCGGGTGAGAGTGCATTCTCTATAAGGATACCGGGGTTGTCATCCCAACAGATGATATCGATCTTCTCTCCGCGAAGTTCATCAACTACCGCGTTAACTCTCGTACCGTTCATACCGACGCATGCGCCTACTGGATCGACATCGGGGTTGTTCGACCAGACGGCCATCTTCGTACGGCTTCCGGCTTCACGCGCGATCGATTTGATCTCTACGCTTCCGTCACGGATCTCTGCGACCTCAGCCTCGAACAGGCACTTTACAAGGTACGGATGAGTACGTGATACGGAGATCCTCGGGCCGCGGTTGTTGTCCTTGACCTCGACAACATATACCTTCACGCGGTCATTGATACGAAGGTTCTCTCTCGGGATCTGCTCCGACTCCGGAAGGAACGCATCCGCTTTTCCGAGATCTATGCAAACGTTCTTGCCGACATATCTCTGAACGACACCCGTAACGATGCTGCGCTCTTTGTCCTTGAAAGTCTTGACTACGACCGAACGCTCCTCTTCACGTATCTTCTGAAGGATCACGTTCTTCGCATTCGTTGTCGCGATACGTCCGAAATCCTTGCTCTCTATCTCAACATCGATCACGTCGCCGACCTTGACGCCGGATACGATCTTCTTGGCTTCTTCCTTTGCGATCTCCGCAACGTTGTCCTCGGGCTTCATGACTACCTTCTTGGCAGCGAACACCTTGAACTTACCTGTCTCCCTGTCGATCTCAACACGCATGTTGTCGGACTTGCCGAAATGCTGCTTGCATGCGGTGAGAAGTGAAGTCTCGATCGCTTCGAACATCGTTTCCTTGCTGATGTCCTTCTCTTTCTCCAATATCTCAAGAGCCATCAAAAGCTCTTTACCGCTGTCTTCCTTTACTACTTCTTTCTTTGCCATTTTGTCTGTTCTCCTTTATTAATAACAGTGTTATTTATCGTTACGTCAGAAATCGACTGACAGTTTCACAGTTGCGATATCACTGCGTGCATACGATCTTTGGCTCGGTGGCGCCTTGCCTCCCGTATCCTCGATCGTGACCGACTCTTTGTCAAACGCCACGAGCTTTCCGCTCGTTTCCTTCGAGCCGTCCACAGGTCTGTAGAATTTGATATCCACGTCCCGTCCGATGCTCCTCGTAAACTCCCTGTCCTTCACGAGCTTTCTCCCGAGTCCCGGGGAGCTCACTTCAAGGGTATACGCATCTTCGATAAAATCATCCTCATCGAGCTTATCGGACAGCTTCCTCGATACATCGACACAGTCGTCGATCATGATGCCTCCCGGTTTGTCGATGAAGACCCGGAGGTACATCTCCTGTCCTTCCCTGACATACCCGACATCCCACAGATCGAATCCGGCATCATCGAGTATCGGGGTGAGCAGCTCTTCGGTACGCTTCTCAATATCTTCCTTTTTGGACATCGTCCCTCCTGCGAAGGTAATACACCTTACATTAAATGAAGTGAGCTGCGGACAGCTCACTTCATACCTAAAACCATAATTCAAATGTTATACTAGCACCTTTATCCCTATAATGCAAGGGAAAAATCACTTGACGGTGATCTGGGTGATGTGCGGGTTCGGTCCCTCATACCAGTACAGGAATCCGTCGCAGTCGATCTTATCGCCGATCTTGAGCGTCTTGGCCTTCTGGTATACCTCGGTATCGGGGCCCGTAAGGTATGCTCTTACAAGGAATGTGTAGACCTGTCCGTCCTTCGAAACATTGAAGTAAACGTCATTTCCGTCTTCGCCCGATCCGTCCCAGTTATAGAGGAAAGGTGCCTCGTTTCCGTTTCCGTCCTTGGAAGCAACAACCTCAAGTCCTTTGAAAGAGACGAACCTGTTCATTGAAGCGGAAAGCTCATCCTTGCCGAGCTGATCCGTTACGTCGATCGCGGGTGCGATGTAGTTACCGTCCTCTATCTCGAATGTTGCATCGATGATCTCAACCTCGCCGGACCATTCGGACTTGAAACCCTTGACCTTCAGCTTTGTTCCTGGTGTGAGCTTTGCCGCATCTTCTTCCGAGCAGGGCATGTCATATATGAAATATGCTCCGTCCTGATCTGCGGCATATATCGTGATCTTTCCGTCCCACCAGCTCTGGTGTGCCTGAACATAAGCCTCGATCGTAACTTCCGAATCAAGAGCCGCATTTGCGTACTCCTCATAGGTCATGACGCCTTCGGACTTCTTGTCGGCTCCGCCTTTGCCGGAGCATGCGCAAAGCGAGAGCGCACATGTAAGTACCATTGCAACAGCAAGTATCTTTTTCATAATATTCCCTTCCTTCATTATAGAAAATGTCTGTTTCCGACACGGTAATTATATACCACATTCGGAAGAAATCAAGATTTTCTCATCCGTCCCTTTATATATACGGCCGCGATAAGTATCCATGCGATCGCAAGAGTTGCCAGGAGAGCTTTGGATGCTGCCGGAAGAGGTCCCGCCCCTTCCTTCTTCATCGCGCCGCCTCCGAGCGAATCGAGCTTGTAGAGGCTCCTGACATCGTTATAAGTCTTATCTATAAACGCTTCGTCGACATTCGTACCGCGTCTCTCGGCTTTTGTCACGTTCTCTATGAGTGCACCCGCGGCATCACGCAGTGATGCGGATCCGGCAAACACAGGGGTCGTGAACGTGTTGTCGGTATTGTCGAGAAGAAGCTTTGATGCATCCATCTTGACACCGTAATGCTCATTGTTATCGGTCCCGGCAAGCGCCATGTATTCCTGATATCCCGATGACTGCCGCGCCTTCGTGGTAACCGGAACATATCCTTCCGTTTTGGCATATGCCGTCTGAACTTCGTCGGTCAGGAGGAACTGTGCGAACAGCCACGATGCGAGAACGTGCTGCGGATCCTCTTTGTTGAACACGCACACCGACGGGACCTGCGACATCATCTTCGGAGAAGAAGGATCGAACTGCGGTATCGGACGGACAACCGTCGTAAAGCTTACCTTGTTCTCGTCGGCGATATCCGAAAGGGGCGCATC
>JAFZRD010000155.1 GCA_017620055.1 Lachnospiraceae bacterium | reverse complement strand
CAGGGCTGCGCTGTAATGATAGTCCGGCTCCTCATCCTCCTCGAACAGTTCAAATGCCTTTGCAAGATGATCCTCGGCCTCGTCAAGACGGTCTAGTTTGATGAGCGTTGAAGCAAGATTGGCATATGTCGTTGCCTGTTCAATACGGCATTCCGGATACATAAGGGATATTCCGAGCGCACGCTCGAGACAGTCGGCGGCACTTTCGTAATCTCCCATCTCACGAAACAGGAGCGCCATGTTATTGAGAAGCGATGCGTACAGCATCGAATCGGGGGCGACATTTGCGTCGTAGTATGATTTTACCTCCTGGTAGAGAGCGTTCGATTCCTTAAGGAGTCCCGCAGCACGGTATGCGTTTGCGACATTGAGGAGGCTCGTGGCATGAGCCTGAGACCCCTTTAGCTCGCTTGCATCAAGAATGTCGAGAAGTTTCTGGGCAAATACCTTCATCTTGTCAAACTCGCTTGTTTCCCTGTAATGTCCGATCAGTTCGTTAAGAAGCTGGATCATGACGTTTTCTTCGCCAAGCTTTGCGGCCTCGGCAAGCCTGTCGAGAATGTATTCCTCTGCTTTTGCTCCTTCGTTCGCACTGTACAGTCTGTCGATCTCGGCAAATATCTCATCAATGTTCATGGCATTTCCTCCGGATGGAATGATTTTCTCTCATTTATGATCATTATATCATCATATCGCGTCCGCTTTCAGAAAATTGTTGTTGACTAAAATCACAACACAGTATATCCTATACACGAACTGAATAGTTGTTCTCTTATTCAGAGTGGTGGAGATACATAGGATCTGAGAAGCCACGGCAACCCCGAAAGGAAGGTGCCAACCTGAGCGAGCGATCGAACAATAAGAGGATTTGAATGGTATTTTGAGTCCGCTTATTCCTATGATGAGCGGATTTTTTATGGCTCAAATACTGAGCACAGAAAGGAGAGACACAATGGAAAAACGTTTATTTACTTCCGAGTCCGTTACTGAAGGACATCCCGACAAAGTCTGCGATGCCATTTCGGACGCGATCCTTGATGCCTGCATGGAGCAGGATCCCATGAGCCGTGTTGCCTGCGAAACGGCATGCTGCACGGGTTTCGTTCTTATCACCGGTGAGATCACGACAAACGCATATGTTGATATGCAGAAGGTTGTACGTGAGACGGTCAAGGAGATCGGTTACACAAAGAGCGAATACGGATTTGACGGAAACACATGCGCGGTCCTCGTTGCGATCGACGAACAGTCGGCCGACATCGCAATGGGTGTTGACAAGGCTCTCGAGGCTAAGAAGGGCGATCTTAAGGATGACCTCGACACAGGTGCCGGCGATCAGGGTATGATGTTCGGATATGCCACGAACGAGACAGACGAATACATGCCTTATCCTATCTCACTTGCCCACAAGCTCGCGCTTCAGCTCACAAAGGTTCGTAAAGACGGAACACTTAAGTATCTCCGTCCCGACGGCAAGAGCCAGGTATCTGTAGAATATGACGAGAACGGCAAGCCGATCCGTCTTGAGGCAGTGGTTCTTTCAACACAGCATGATGACGATGTGACCCAGGAGCAGATCCACGAGGATATCAAAAAGTATGTCTTCGATCCCGTTCTTCCTAAGGAACTCATCGACGACAACACCAAGTTCTTTATCAACCCGACAGGACGTTTCGTTATCGGCGGACCTCACGGAGACGCAGGTCTTACTGGTCGTAAGATAATCGTTGACACATACGGCGGATACGCAAGACACGGCGGCGGTGCATTCTCCGGTAAGGACTGCACAAAGGTTGACCGTTCTGCTGCATATGCCGCAAGATACGTTGCAAAGAACATCGTGGCAGCAGGTCTTGCCGACAAGTGCGAGATCCAGCTCTCATACGCTATCGGCGTTGCACAGCCCACATCGATCATGGTCGATACATTTGGAACAGGAAAGATCTCCGATGACAAGCTCGTTTCGATCGTAAGAGAGAACTTTGACCTTCGTCCCGCAGGCATCATCAAGATGCTCAATCTCCGTCGCCCGATCTACAGACAGACAGCGGCATACGGCCACTTCGGACGTAACGACCTTAACCTTCCCTGGGAGGCACTTGATAAGGTTGACGCGCTGAAGAAGTATCTTTGATAACAGAACATTACACGCATAAAAAAGAGCATCCGATTCAATTCGGATGCTCTTTCATATTTATGATCACTTCGGGTTGGCCAGTTTGAATGCGGTTCCGATAAACAGTGCAACCTCTCTTCCGGTATCATCCGAAACGGTAACGTTTATGATGCTCGTCGTGCGTCCGTTCTTGATGCACTTTGCCTTTGCGATAAGGCGTTCCCCTTTCGGCGCGTTTAAGTAATTGATGCTTATCTGCTGCGCCACCGACAGGCAGTGGATCTGATTGGCGCACGCCGCAAAGGCCAGATCCGCAAGCGTGAATATCGCGCCTCCCATGACGCCTCCATATGCATTCCTGTGATCCTCCGTAAGCGTTACGCTGCAGGTGCTCGTATCCTCACCCAGTTCATCTATGACCATTCCGGCATTCGTTGCGAACTTATCCTTTTTGAAATGTTCCTGCGCCTCTTCAAGAGTTGCGAACGTACCCATAATGTCCTCCTAAACCGACAGTGAATACATAACTTTGACGTAGTCTTCGGATTTGTCCCTCATCAGTTCAAATCCCTTTGTTATATCCTCAAGAGAAAACCTCTGTGTGATCAGCTCTTCGGGATGCACTCTTCCCTCGCTGAGCCTTCCGAGAACGTAATGCCAGTCATCATCCGGCTCATCCGCACCCAGATACGATGAATTCCATGTTCCGCTTATCTTCAGCTGATTGCGGAGTATCTTCCAGTATACGTTCTTCTCAAACGTCATATTGGAATGCGGATTACCGACAAAACAGACCTCTCCGGCAGGTGCGCAGCAGTCCACGGCAAGGCTTGCCACTTCATTGCTTCCTACACATTCAAAGAACACATCCACGCCTTGTCCGTCGGTGCTCTCCATAAGAAAATCACGTGCGTCCGCTTTGCCGCTGTCGCAGTACCTTTCATCCGGCACGTCGAGCTTTTTCATCGTCTGCCGCTGGAATTCCTTGTTCCCGATCACGAGCAGGTTCCTGTATCCCGCGTCGAGGAGGAACATGACAAGAAGCGTTCCTATAGTCCCGAGACCGCAGACGGCTATGGAAGTGTCTCTGTCCGGTCCTATCTCACCGGTCTGTGTCATCGAAAGAACTCTTTTTATAGCGTGAACGGCAACAGCCATGGGTTCAATCATCGCCGCAGCTTCGTATGATACATTATCCGGCAGTTCGATAAGATTCCATTCGGGAACCGCTACATATTCCGCAAATCCGCCGTCTCGTCGTGATCCGAGATAACTGTAATTTCTGCACATCTCGTACTGCTTATTGATGCATGGTGAGCATTTGCCGCATGGAATGAGCGGGAACACCCCGACCCTCTTTCCGGCAAGTTCCGGTGACACACCTTCCCCGACCTCTTCAATGCAGCCCGCGAACTCGTGTCCTATCACAAGAGGCATGTTATGCGCACCGTCCCTGTATGCTCTCGGGATATCCGATCCGCATATCCCGCAGGCATGAACCTTAACAAGGACCTCTCCCTTTTGCGGTACGGGCCTTGCTATATCCTTATATTCAAGTTTTCCTACAGACTCAAGAACAAGTGCTTTCAAATCTTTCCAGATCCTTCTTCGTCGTAACTTTAT
>JAFZRD010000154.1 GCA_017620055.1 Lachnospiraceae bacterium | reverse complement strand
GCTTTACTGTTTCATCCAGACGGTCTTGTTGACGATATGCGTATAGCTCTGGATGAGCTTCACAACCTTGACGGATACGTTCTCATCGGCGTAATCCTCCGCCTCAACGACCTTCTCATTGTTCTCGTACATCGACGTCGCAAGGTCGATCGCCTGGCAGACGTCTTCGCTCTTGATACCGCCGATCACGATCGTTCCCTTGTCGAGGACTTCGGGTCTCTCGGTCGACGTGCGGATAAGTACCGCGGGAAAATCAAGCATCGCCGACTCTTCCGACAGTGTTCCGGAATCCGACATGACGCAGTATGCGTTCATCTGGAGCTTGTTATAGTCAAGGAAGCCGAACGGTTTCATATTCGATACGAGAGGATCGAACTTGAAGTTCCTCTTCTCGATAAACTTCGCGCTTCTGGGGTGCGTGGAGTAGATTACCGGCATTTTGTATTTCTTCGCAACGATATTGACGGCATTCATCAGATCCATGAAATTGTCTTCAAGATCGATGTTCTCCTCCCTGTGCGCCGACAGCAGGATGTACTTCTTCGGCTCAAGGTTCAGTCTTGTAAGAACGTCGCTTTTCTCTATCCTGTCCATCGAAGCCTTGAGGACTTCCTTCATCGGTGAGCCCGTCACGAATATGGTTTTACCGTCGATGCCTTCCGACAGAAGATATCTGCGTGAATGCTCCGTATACGGCATGTTGATGTCAGATATATGATCGACGATCTTGCGGTTGATCATCTCCGATACGTTCCAGTCCCAGCAACGGTTTCCCGCCTCCATATGGAAGATGGGTATCTTGAGCCTTTTGGCGCTTATCGCCGCAAGTGCCGAGTTGGTGTCTCCGAGTATCAGAAGCGCATCCGGCCTTTCTTTTTCAAGAAGATCATATGACCTTGCGATGATGTTTCCCATCGTCTCCCCGAGATTTCCTCCGGCAGCCTCGAGAAAATGGTCCGGACGGCGAAGGTTCAGATCCTCGAAGAATATCTCGTTGAGAGTATAATCATAGTTCTGTCCCGTATGCACGAGAATATGATCAAAATACCTGTCACAGCATTTGATCACCTCGGAGAGCCTTATTATCTCCGGACGTGTGCCGACTATCGTACATACTTTAAGTTTATCAGACATGTTCACACCTCTTCGCGATAAGTATCCCCTTTTGCGGGATCGAATATCTCATTGACCCACATTACGGTGACCATATCCTCATCGCCTACGTTTTCAATGTTATGCGTATATCCGCAAGGGATCTCCACGACCTCAAGCTTATCGCCCGAAACGTGGTACTCCGTTACTTTGTCGCATCCTATCTTTCGAAGCCTTATAACGCCCCTGCCCTTTACAACAAGGAACTTCTCGTTCTTCGTATTGTGCCAGTGATTGCCCTTTACGATCCCGGGATGCGAAATGTTCACCGACACCTGTCCCCTGTCGGCAGTCTTTAGAAATTCCGTGAACGATCCCCTCTCATCCACGTGCATCTCAAGCGGATAGAGGCAGTCATCCTCGGGAATATAACTCAGATATGTGCTGTACAGCTTCTTCGCAAAGCTGTCGGAAAGATCGGGAAGAGACAGGTTCCGGCGCATCTCGGGAAACGATCTTATCAGATCCGCAATATCACCGAGAAGCACATCATGAACGCACGGAACGAAGCCGTATCCGTTTGCGACATGCTCTTTATCCTCCATGCAGAGGAGCAGCTCATCGACAACATCGTCTATGTATACGAGATGCAGGAGCGTCGTCGGATCATTGACCGTTATCGGAAGTCCCCTTGCTATGTTATGGCAGAACGTGGCGACCGCCGAATTGTAGTTCGGACGGCACCATTTGCCGAACACGTTCGGAAATCTGTATATCACGGACTTCATACCGTGCTCTTTCGTGTAGGCGGAAACGTATTCCTCACCGGCCTTCTTGCTGATCCCGTACGGATTGTCAAGTTCGGCCTGGATCGAGGACGACACGACTATCTTCGCCCTGTTGTTTCCGGTGCTGCCGAGAGTATCGAGAAGGGTCTTCGTAAAATCACGGTTCCCCTCCATGAACTCTTCCTCTCTCTGCGGGCGGTTCACACCGGCAAGATGATATACGATATCGGCATCCTTTGCGTATTCCGACAACTTCGCCGGATCGGTATCGATATCGTAGGACATTACTTCATCGCTTCCCCTGAAGAGGAGCCGCTGTATTAAGTTTTTGCCTATAAATCCGCCTGCTCCCGTAACGAGGATCTTCAATGTCCGCTCTCCCACTCTGCAAGCTCATCCCTGACATAGCTTATGGACATGAGCTTTTCCTTGACCTGTTCAACATTAAGGATCGTTGTATTGTTGGAATTAAACTCGGTAAGCTTAGCCCTCTCAACGCTTCCTTCCTTGAAATATTTATCGTAATTGAGGTCCCTCTGGTCCGCGGGAACCCTGTAGAAATCACCGAGGTCGAACGCCCTTGCGCATTCCTCGTTCGTAAGGAGCGTCTCGTACATCTTCTCACCGTGTCTGATACCTATGACCCTGACCTCATTGTCGGCATGGAAAAGTTCCTTGACCGCGGTCGCAAGAGTCTCGATCGTGCATGCCGGCGCCTTCTGTACCATGATATCTCCCGCATCGGCGTTGCCGAATGCGAAAATCACAAGCTCCACTGCCTCCTCAAGGCTCATGATGAATCTCGTCATCGTCGGTTCCGTTACCGTAAGCGGCAGTCCCTGCTTGATCTGATCTATGAACAGGGGGATGACTGATCCGCGCGAACACATTACGTTACCGTATCTCGTTCCGCATATGAGCGTCTTGTCGGGATCCACGGTACGTGATTTTGCAACGAACACTTTTTCCATCATCGCCTTGCTCGTACCCATGGCGTTTACCGGATACGCTGCCTTGTCGGTCGAGAGGCATATGACCTTTCTGACACCGGCCTCAATGGCGCATGTCAGAACGTTATCCGTACCGATGACGTTCGTCCTGACGGCTTCCATCGGGAAGAACTCACAGCTCGGCACCTGCTTTAATGCGGCGGCATGGAATATGTAATCAACGCCGTGCATCGCGTCGCGCACACTCTGTATGTTCCTGACGTCGCCTATGTAATATTTGATCTTCGGATTGTTGTAATGATGACGCATGTCATCCTGCTTCTTCTCGTCTCTCGAGAATATCCTGATCTCCCGGATATCGGTCTCGAGGAATCTGCGAAGTACGGCATTTCCGAACGATCCCGTTCCTCCGGTGATAAGAAGTGTTTTGTCTTTGAATATGCTCTCAGTCATTTGTAGGCTCCCATTTGTGCGGTTTATTGTCATATGATCTGTCAACGGGGATAGTCCCGTCCGGATTTCTCATCTGATAGGTGGGCACGATCTTCTTGACCCACTTGCGTATCGTCATGTCATCGGTCTCATCCTTTGACAGCTCGTTCATGATCTCGAGTTCCCTGAAGAACTCCTCTTCGTCGAATTCTATCGGCTTGCCTATATGTATCTTGCTGTTTGCGGTATCCTGCAGTCCCTCTTCCTCCATGAGCATCTCCTCATAGAGCTTCTCGCCCGGGCGCAGTCCCGTGAACTGTATCTGGATATCCTCTCCGGGAACGTATCCGGACAGTCTTATGAGGTTGATCGCAAGATCGAGTATCCTTACAGGCTCACCCATCTCAAGCACGAATATCTCTCCGCCCTTTGCATAGGCTCCGGCCTGCAGCACAAGTGATACAGCTTCGGGGATCGTCATGAAATACCTGATGATGTTCGGGTGGGTTACCGTGACGGGTCCGCCCTCTTCTATCTGCTTCTTGAACAGCGGTATAACGGAGCCGTTGCTTCCGAGAACATTACCGAACCTTACCGCAACGAATTCCGTATTGCTCCTCTGGTTGTATGACTGGACGATCATCTCGCATATACGCTTGCTCGCACCCATGATGTTCGTCGGGTTGACCGCCTTGTCGGTTGATATCATGACGAACCTGCCCGTTCCGTATCTTGATGCGGCCTCGGCAAGCTTCCATGTGCCCATGACGTTATTCTTGATCGCCTCGTTCGGAGAATCCTCCATCAGCGGGACATGCTTGTGTGCCGCCGCATGGTAAACGATATCGGGATGGTATTTTTCAAATACCGAATTGACCCTGTTCGTATTTCTGACACTTCCTATGAGGACCTTCAGATCAAGTTCGGGGAAGTTCCTGGACAGTTCCTGCTGTATCGCGTAGGCACTGTTCTCGTATATGTCGAAAATGATCAGCTGCTTCGGTCTGTGGGTCGCTATCTGGCGGCAAAGCTCACTTCCTATCGATCCGCCTCCGCCCGTTACAAGGATGACTTTGTCCTTGACGTAACTCATTACCGATTCAAGATCGATCTGTACCTGATCCCTGCCCAGAAGATCTGCTATATCGACTTTACGGAGCTGGCTGACATTGACCTCTCCGTTAACGAGCTGGTACATTCCCGGAAGGGTCTTGAGTTCACACTTTGTCTGCTTGCATATCTCGAGAATCTCACGGATGACCTTCTTCGAAGCGGTCGGCATCGCGATAATGATCTCGTCTATGTCGTACTTGGCCGCGTTCTCGATGATCGCGTCCCTTCCGCCCACGACCTTGACGCCGTGTATATAATTGCCTATCTTGGCCGAATCATCGTCTATGACGCACATCGCGTTCTTCTCGATGTAGCTTGAGGAGCGCATCTCGCGGATAAGCGAATTGCCGGCATCCCCCGCACCGATTATCATGACGTTCACGCTCTTGGCGTTGCTGACGCGCTTCTCTATGAACGTCCTGAACACTCTGTAGAAGAATCTCGTGATCGCAACGAGTGCCAGAAGGAACCCTCCGAAGAACACATAACAGCTTCTCGGATATGTCCAGTGAAGTACGAGATTGACGACGACCATCTGTATGACCGCCGAGCAGAAGCACGCGCCGAGTATCGAGAACGCCTCGGGCGCACCCGCATACTCCCACAGGCTCTGGTACAGGTGGAACAGCCAGAACAGGATGAGCGTTATTATTATCGAATAGGGAAGGAAATTGGCAGCCGTCTCGCCGTATACCTTTTCGGGTATCTGGGTGACGGAGAAATCAAATCTCGCTATGAGTGCAAGATAGGTTGCGACAACTACCGACAGTGCGTCGCAAACCATCAGCCCGATCCTTCTGATTACCAATTGTCTGCTTTTTATCATTAAACAAAAACCGTACGTTCTTATAAATATTTCAACAGTTCATTATATCAAACCGACCTTGCTATTGCAATTAAAGCGAGTACGCACAAAAGGAACGGAGGCACTATGAAAAAGTTCTCCATGAACGATGCCGCAAGAAGCGCAAATACGCCCGCAACAGCCGCTCCCGAGGCAGCTCCTTCCCCCGCTTTCTCCCGAAGGAGCAACAGTCTTTGGATCAGCATGAAGGCAGTTACGGCAAACACGATGATCCCGTGGACGATAAGAATATCCAGAAGGCCGTTATGTACCTCGAACATCCCGCCCATCCAGTCAACGTTTATCTTATACGAGCTTCCTATCCCGGTCAGGGGATGCTGCAGAAACGCGGTCCACAGGTCGGTCCATATCTCGTCCCTTCCGGAGATGATGTCCTTGTAGAATATCCGCACGTCAAAGGATGATGCGTATTTTCCGAGCCACACGTAGAGAAGTGATACTCCTATCGCACCGATTGTCATGGCAAGAGTCAGGAGAGTATAAAATATCCTGTTCTTTCTTACCTTGAGCGGTATCAGCATAAGGACGGCGAACACGACGAGTCCGAGCAGTGCGCATCTTGCCCTGTACCATGCGACTATGTTGTAAGCCCAGGCGAAACAGAAGACCGTAAAGACGGACAGAAACGTCGCCCCCTTCTTTTCGCTCTCTTTGAGGCGCTCCCTGAATGCAAGGAGTCCCGTTACGGCAAAGACGAATCCGGTTATC
>JAFZRD010000153.1 GCA_017620055.1 Lachnospiraceae bacterium | reverse complement strand
GAGATCGATTTCCTCGGCAACGCCGTTGAAAATCCCGTTCGTCCTTTCGTGGCTATTCTCGGCGGAGCTAAGGTTGCCGACAAGCTCAAGGTCATCGACAATCTCCTTGAGAAGGCTGACACGCTCATCATCGGCGGAGGAATGGCATTCACGTTCCTCAAGGCTAAAGGATATGAGATAGGTAAGTCCCTCGTTGACAACGAGAAGATCGATTACTGTAAGGAAATGATGGCTAAGGCCGACAAGCTCGGCAAGAAGCTTCTTCTTCCGGTTGATACGGGTATCGCAGCTTCATTCCCGGATCCCATCGACGGTCCCGTTGACGTATCATACGTTGATTCCGACAAGATCCCCGCTGACATGGAAGGACTCGACATCGGACCTAAGACTCAGGAACTCTTCGCAAATGCCGCTAAAGAAGCCAAGACGGTTGTCTGGAACGGACCTATGGGCGTATTTGAAAATCCCACGCTCGCTAAGGGAACCATCGCTGTAGCAAAGGCTCTTGCAGAGACAGATGCAACAACGATCATCGGTGGCGGTGACTCTGCAGCAGCTTGTAACCAGCTCGGGTTTGCAGATAAGATGAGCCACATCTCAACAGGCGGCGGCGCATCACTTGAATTCCTTGAAGGTAAGGAACTTCCGGGCGTATACGCAGCGGATGATAAATAAGAAGGAGAAATGACATGGCAAGAAGACGTATAATCGCCGGCAACTGGAAGATGAACAAGACTCCCAGCGAAGCCGTTGAACTTTGCAACACATTAAAGGATCTCGTAAAGAACGACGCAGTTGACGTTGTATACTGCGTTCCCGCTATCGACATCGTACCCGTTGTCGAAGCAGTCAAGGGAACGAACGTAAAGGTCGGCGCTGAGAACTTCTATATTGAAGACAAGGGCGCTTTCACGGGCGAGATCTCAGCACCGATGCTCAAGGATGCGGGTGTTGAGTATATCATCATCGGACACTCCGAGAGACGTGACATATTCGGTGAGAACGATGTCCTCATCAATGCGAAGGTTAAGAAGGCATTTGAAGCAGGTCTCAAGCCGATCCTCTGCTGCGGCGAGTCACTGGCTCTTCGTAAGGCAGGAACATATAAGGAGTGGATCGCACGTCAGATCAAGTGGGATCTCGACGGTGTTACTGCTGATCAGGTTAAGAACCTCGTTATCGCTTACGAGCCTATCTGGGCTATCGGAACAGGCGAGACGGCTACGGCTGACCAGGCTGAGGAAGTCTGCAAGATGATCCGTGAGATCATCGGACAGATGTACGATGCTGCCACGGCTGAGGCAGTCCGTATCCAGTACGGCGGATCGATGAACGCAGGCAATGCGGCTGAGCTCCTTTCCAAGGACAACATCGACGGCGGTCTTATCGGAGGCGCTTCACTCAAGCCCGATTTCGGACAGATCGTCAATGCTTAAACAATAAGAAGCGACCATAAATGCAGGAGCGGAAACGTTCCTGCATTTTGATTTGCATAAATCACGAATGATGATACAATAACTATTTGTAGTAACAAGTTACGGAGAATACCCATATGTCCACTCCCAGGATCGTTATAATCGTGATAGCCTCATTTGCACTCGTAGTCTCGGGCATAATGTTCGGCAAATCACTTATAGAGTACAAGCAGGCCGAGGCTGAGTACCAGGGGCTGGAAAGCTACGCCAAGGTCGGCGCCGGTATCAAGTCATCTAAGACGGCACCCGCGGATTCCAAAGGGTCCGATGACGAAGAGGAAGAGACCGAGGAGGAAGAGGATAGGAGCATACCCCGTAACTACAACAGGGATGATTTTCCCGATATCGGGGTTGATTTCGAAGGCCTCATGAAGATCAACGCAAGCTGCGTCTGCTGGGTATATGCTCCCGGTGCACAGATCAACCATCCGGTCGTTCAGGGGGCTGACAACGAGTTCTATCTGCATCACACGTTCGAGATGAAGAAGAACAGCGCGGGCTGCGTGTTCATGGACTACGAGGTGGACCCGATGCTCACGAGCTGGAACACGTTCATCTACGGTCATAACATGAAGAACGGCACGATGTTCGGCCATCTCAAGAACTACATCAACAACCCGGCCGTATACGAGAAGGATCCTTACATCTACATCTTCAGACCGGAAGGGATATACCGCTACGAGATATTCTCGTTCTATCTTGACCCTACCGATTCCAAGATGTACTATACGTGTAGTACTTTCAGGGAGTACAGGGCGTACCTTCGCGAAGCAACGAAGAAATCGGTTCACGAATGTGCCGCCAAGTCCGATCCCGACAAGAACATAGTAACGCTTGTCACATGCTCGGGAAGCGGATCCAACAAGCAGAGATTTTTCGTCCACGGCGTGGCAAAGGACTGTTATTTATACGATTAGGATATGAATCATTCGAATTTCAGATACAAAACAACAGTACAGAGACTGTGCATAGTGCTGAACGCGCTCCTCTTGGGGGTGAACGCGGTCCTATCGATCAGACTGAAGGGGGCTAACCTTAAGCTCGGGAGCGTGGAGCTTCCGGCCAGCAGCCTGAACGGATGTATTCAGGTCATTATGTGTCTGCTGTGTATCATTCTCGTTCTTATCGACTGCAAAAAGGGCCTGATCTGGTCCTATGTTTTCCTGGGCCTGTCGGTTCTCGGTTCGCTTCGTACCGCTTTTATTACGAAGAATCTCATGACCGTGCCTGGCACATTCAACGCGATCATATTCCTGATCGCGATCTCGCTTATTGCCAAACAGATCAAAGTCAGCAACAAGATGGCCGTGACCGACAGCGTTACGGACCTTCTTAACAGATACGGTTTCGACCGCGACATGCACAAGAAGATATGGTTCAACGAGCGCGGAAGAGTAGCGTTCATACATCTTGAAGGTTTCCTTCCGGTTAACGCGAACCTCGGGCGCCGGTACGGTGACGAACTTCTTAAGATCGTTGCGAACAGGATCAGATCGGTTCTCGACAAGAACAGCAGTGCGTACAAGATCGAAGGCGCTGAGTATGCGATAATAATGCCCGAGTCCGTGGATTCGGAAGATATGATAAGGAGCGTTATCAGATCGATCGAGCAGACGATCACGCTCAACAAAGACGGAGTTCCGTCGAACTGTTATCTGACCGCTTTCGCGGGCATTGCCGAATTTGTTGACAATTCGACCGATGCCGACACGATCATGAAACGGGCTGACATCGCGATGAACTACGCCATCAAGTCCGGAAAGACCAAGATCGCCTCGTTCAACGATGAGATGAAGGAGACGATCGAGAGACAGCTCTACGTCGAGCGTCTCGTTAAGGACAGCCTCAGAAACGGCTGGTTCTACCTCGTATATCAGCCTCAGTACACGATGTATGACAAGAGGCTTCGCGGTTTTGAGACACTTATTCGCATGAACGCCCCTGACGGGGCGAAAATCCCGCCCGGAGAGTTCATACCTATCGCCGAGCTGTCCGATCTCGTTCTCGAGATAGACAGATTCGTTCTCGAACGCGCGCTCAAGGAATTTTCCGAGATATGTTACGCGTCCGGCAATACGATAACGCTCGCGATCAACCTGTCGGCAAAGAACATCGCACGTCCCGGCTTTGCGGACTGGCTTCTTGAACTCGTTGACAGGCTCCAGTTCCCGCCCGAGTGTCTCGAGGTCGAGATAACGGAGTATTCGTTCGCCGAAGAGGGTAACTATACGATAGAGAACATCAGGAAGCTGCGCGACAACCAGATCATGATCGCGCTTGATGACTTCGGCACGGGCTATACTTCGCTCGAGCAGCTCATGAAGCTTCCCGTTAACCTTGTTAAGATAGACAAATCACTTATAGATACGCTTCTGCGTAATGACGTCAATATGGACTTCGTCAAGTCCGTCATCTACATGGGACACCTCATGGATGCCGAGGTCATAGCCGAAGGCGTGGAATACGAGAATCAGGTGGAATGCCTGAAGGAGCTCGACTGCGACTTCATCCAGGGCTATGTATGGGGCAAGCCCATGGAATACGATGAGGCAAGGGAACTTGCCGACACCTATTCCCTCCGCGCCACAACCCGCTAATGCGTCATAATGCACAAAAATCACATCGTCATTTTGTAAAAAAATTTCCCATAAAAATCACATTGTAATGAACCTTTTTTGAATGTTATAATGTCCTTACTATTGAATGGGTATAGGGCAACTATGCGCCCGTATATCCATAGGTTTATAAAGTGAAACCCCGTAGGAAAGGGAAAAAAGGAGAGAATTATGAGGAAGAGAAGAAATTGGCTTAAGACCAGTATCGCGATGATCACACTTATCGCAACGGTACTTGAAACAGGTTTCACATCTGTTTCCACACTTGCAGCCGAGATCACGACCGAAGACGGTATCGTTGTTAATAACGATGCGGTTGAAGATGTTGACGCACAGGCTCCCGCTGATGACGAGCTTACGATCAACGTTGAACCGGAGAGTGATCGCGCCGTTGAGGACGCATACGAGGAGGACGGTTATTCAGATACCGGCTCGGGAGATGCGGCAGCGGAGGAGACGTTCGGAGAGGCCGAGGAGCTCAAAGAGGGCACACTCGACGTTACGGACAGCGGCATATCCGGCAGCGGCTATGACGAGTTATCCGTATACGTGAACACGGAGAAGCTTTCTTATAGGAAGAGTTTCCGTATCGAGTTCACCGGACCGGACAGCGCAATGTATCCTACCATCGTCAATGATACTCTGTACAAGACGAATGATGGCAGGTATGACTTCGAGAACCTCGAAGGCAGTGATTTTACCATTCGCGCAACCTCAGAAGACAAAGTAATCCTTTCCTATAGATATAATGAAGACGGTTATCCCGAGATCGTAGTAGAGAACGAGCCGGTTGAGAAGGTTCTTAACAAGAAGACCATCACTTTCGAAGACGGCACGGAAGTTCCCGCTATTACCGGTGAGGGATTTGAGAGCGTTAAGCTTAGCTTCAAGACCGAAGAGCTTTCCGACAAGGCAAGCTTCAAGCTTGTTGTCGATACCGAGGCAGAAGCAAAGGTTGACGGCGAAGACGCTACAAAGGGTATCAAGGGTCTTGATAACAGACTTCAGTCGCTCGTTGTCGAAGACCTCGATGAGGAACCCTTTACAGCTTACATCATCACGGATGATGAAGAACTTCAGATCCAGACAGTAGCAGACATTGAGAGCGTTGAAGACGGTGAAGCAGCATTCACGGTTGATAATCTTGATGTTAAGCGTGTATACGAATATGAAGATGCTAAGATCAAGGTTACGGCAACACTCGAGAAGGCAGACGCCATTCCCGATGATGCCTTCTTCTGCGTTACTCCGCTCACAGAGGAAGAGGCAGAGAAGTATCTTGAAGCTCTG
>JAFZRD010000020.1 GCA_017620055.1 Lachnospiraceae bacterium | reverse complement strand
GAGGAAAACTTTGGTGTCAGAGTCACCGAAATAATCAACTAAGATATTTAGAGGAGAAAGAACGATGGCAAAAAACATTCTTATCTGTGATGATGCAGCATTCATGCGAATGATGATCAAGGACATTCTCTCAAAGAACGGTTATAACGTAGCCGGCGAAGCAGAGAATGGCGCTAAGGCTGTGGAGAAGTATGCAGAGCTCAAGCCCGACCTTGTTCTTATGGACATCACGATGCCTGAAATGGATGGTATCCAGGCGCTGAAAAAGATCAAGGAAACTGATCCTTCCGCACTTGTTATCATGTGCTCGGCTATGGGTCAGCAGGCTATGGTTATCGAGTCGATCCAGGCGGGTGCGAAGGACTTTATTGTTAAGCCTTTCCAGGCAGACAGAGTTATAGAGGCCGTTAAAAAAGTAGTTGGATAATTATATGGTACTGGCAGGTTTATCAGACAGGGCAGAAGGCTTTACACAGTTTCTGACCGTGATTTTGGTTTTCCTTTTGGTGCTTGCACTTACTTATCTGACGACGCGTTTTGTAGGCAGTTACCAGAAAGTAAGAACGGCTGCCAGTAATTTTGAGGTCATAGAGACCTACAAGATCACGAACGGCAAATATCTCCAGATAGTCAAGATAGGCGAGAAGTATGTTGTCATAGGTATCGGCAAGGACAGTATCACCACGATATGTGAGCTGTCACCCGATGATATCAGGCCGGTAACGCAGGCCGCACAACCTGCTCTTGCGTTTAAGACGATCCTGGATAAAGCCAAAGAACGTATCGGTAAAGGCGATAATGAAAATGAGAAATAGCGGTAGCATTGGGGGCAGAAGAGCGATATTGATCTTTTGCTTCCTTGCGTATTTAGTGGCGTTTTTCTTTATGTCACCCACAAGTGTATATGCCAGCGATGTTAATGAGCTGGGTCTGTCAACGGACAACGTACCCGACCGCCCGACCGTTATCCGGGAACCCGGAACAGCCACAACGGGAGAAGATATAAGCGAATTGAACGTATCAAACAATCTCTCGGTGACGTACACGGACAAGCAGGGGAATCTGTCGGGAGCTCTTCGTATCCTCATAATCCTGACACTCATTGCACTTGCTCCGTTCCTCGTGATAATGATGACATCCTTTACGAGGATACTTATAGTTCTACACTTTGTCAGATCGGCGCTCGGTACTCAGACGGCACCGCCAAATCAGGTGCTTGTTGGACTGACTCTGTTTCTGACATTTTTTATTATGAATCCGGTTATCACGGATATTAACACGAATGCGGTCAAGCCCTTCGAAGCCGGAGAGATGACACAGCAGGAGTTCATAGATACCGCAATGCAGCCTCTTCGTGAGTTCATGTATCCGCAGACTCAGACGAAGGATGTACGGCTGTTCATGGACATAGCCAAGATCGAAGAAGTTGAATCCATTGATGACATACCGACGCGAGTACTTGTACCTGCGTTTGTCATAAGCGAACTGCGACGTGCGTTCATCATAGGATTTTTGATATACATTCCGTTCATTGTCATAGATATGGTCGTCGCGTCGACGCTGATGTCCATGGGTATGATGATGCTGCCACCGACGACGATATCGATGCCGTTCAAGATACTGTTGTTCGTGCTCGCAGACGGGTGGAATCTTGTAATTGGGAATTTGGTCAAGACATTCTATTAAGGGGGTATAAATATCATGATGGACATCGATAACGTTACAACGATCACCAGGACCGCACTGTACACGATAATCAAGTGCGCATCCCCGATGCTTCTCGTATCGCTCGTGATCGGTCTTGCCGTATCAATATTCCAGACGGTAACGTCCATCCAGGAGCAGACTCTGACATTTGTTCCGAAGGTCCTCGGGATATTCACGGCGATAATGATACTGGGGCATTGGATACTTAATGAGGTAGTTGCTTACACAGAGAAGCTTTGGAGCGGCTTCAGTCTGTATATCAGGTAATATATGATCGATTATCCCTTTACTTTTGAAGATCTGGAATTCTATCTGCTCGTGATGGCAAGGGTATCCGCATTTATATTCGTGGCTCCGTTCTTTTCGATGTCGAATACGCCTCGAAGGATGCGCGCGGGTTTTTCACTTGTGCTGGCTTTCCTTATGGTCCACACGCTTACAGATCATTCGGTTCCCGCATATTCCACTGTACTGGGATATTCGACGCTGGTCCTGAAGGAGACGATAACGGGACTCATGATCGGGCTCGGGGCCAACATGTGCATGTCAATCGTACACTTTGCAGGTAAGGTCGCAGACATGGAAGTCGGTCTTTCGATGGTACAGCTGTTTGATCCGATGACAAGGGAAGGCACGGGTTTCATGGGAAGTTTTTACCAGTACATACTTGTGCTGATCATGCTTGTTACGAACATGCACTATTACTTCCTTAGAGCGTTCGTTGAAACATTTAATCTGATACCGATCGGTGGCGCCAGATTTTCTTCGGAGAAGATCATGACGACGATGGTACAGTTTCTGACGGATTTCATAACGATATCGTTCAGGCTGTGTCTTCCGATAGTGGCGGCGATGCTGTTACTGAATGCGATACTCGGTGTTCTTGCCAAGACCGCACCGCAGGTCAATATGTTTTCAGTCGGTATCCAGATCAAGATAATAGTCGGTCTTGGAATACTGTTTTTGACGATCGGAACGATACCGAGCGCATCGGAGTTCATCTTCAAGGAGATGAGGATCATGATGACCGCAATGGTGGAAAGTTTGCAGTGAGGAGGGACCCGCTTGCGGGAGGAGGCCTTACTGCACCGTGAGCCCCTATCGGCGAAGCCGATCTAAATGGGCGAACGACATTGGAAAAAATGAAGGATACTATATATCTCCAACTTAATCTGCAGTTGTTCGCCAAGGAAGGGGCCGGCGGCGAAAAGACCGAGCCGGCAACCGAGAAGAAACTGTCGGATGCCAGGAAGGAAGGACAGGTTGCCAAGAGCCGCGAGCTCGGGCAGGCCTTTGCGCTTCTTGCGCTCTTTGTCGTATTGAAGATCTGGGCAGGGACCATAGGACATACATTCCTTAATTCATTCCGCATCAACTATACGCGGATGAAGGAGATGACAACGCTTGTTGGCGGCGAGATATCCGTAAAGGATTTCTGCAGACTGATGAACATGAATATCCTGCAGATGGCCATTATTGTAGCCCCTGTGTTCATAGCCGCAGTCATTGTTGCGATAACCGCCGACATAATGCAGGTCAAGTGGGCACCTACGACCAAACCGCTTCGCCCGAAGTTTTCGAAGATCAATCCGATAAGCGGGTTTAAGAGGATCTTTTCGAAGGAGAAGCTGATCGAGCTGTTAAAATCACTCATCAAACTTTTTCTTCTCGGATATCTGGCATACTCCACGATCAAGGGTGAGTTTGCGGTTCTGTTCTCACTCTTTGACATGGAACTGATCTCCGCGATCAGGATCATAGGTGATATCGCTATCAGCCTCGGGCTGAAGATCAGCGCGTTCTATATAGTCATCGGATTTGCCGATTTCGGATACCAGAAATGGAAATTCGCCGAAGACATGAAGATGACAAAGCAGGAAGTCAAGGACGAGTGGAAGAACGCAGAAGGAGACCCTGCGATCAAAGGACAGCAGAAGCAGAGGATGCGTGAAGCATCAAGACGAAGGATGATGCAGGCGGTACCTTCGGCCGATGTCGTCATCACGAACCCGACGCACTTTGCAGTTGCGATCAAATACGATGTGAACGTTTTTGATGCGCCATACGTTGTTGCCAAGGGAGAAGATTTTCTCGCGGCGCGTATCAAAGAGAGAGCCGCAGAGGCCGGAATTGACATAGTCGAGAACAAGCCGCTCGCAAGGATGCTCTACTACAACGTGGATCTCGGAAGTCCGATCCCGCCTGAGCTTTATCAGACTGTCGCGGAAATTCTCGCAGCTATTTATAATGCAAGGAAGATAAGTTGATGCAGATAGGAGGGGCCCATTTATGGGAAGAACCTGTCTGCACCGCGAGCGCCCATCATGCGAAGCATGATTATAAATGCGCGAGCGTCATATTTTAACAGGGGAGGAGGATTATTATGCGAAAAATGGCTACAGCAGATATCGGCGTTGCGCTGTATCTTCTGTTCGCATTCATATTCCTCATAGTCCCCATACCTTCGCAGGTTCTTGACGTTGCCCTTGCCATCAATATCTCGATCGCATTCGCGGTATTGTTCAATACGATGTTCGCCAAGGAAGTTCTGGACATGTCCTTCTTCCCGACGCTCCTGCTCTTTACGACGATATTCAGGATATCCCTTAACGTCTCATCAACAAGACTGATACTGTCATCCGGATCGCCCGGAAACGTCGTTGAGACATTCGGTTCGTTCGTCGGCGGCGGTGATCTGGTAATGGGTACCATCGTATTCATAATCCTGATAATCATCCAGTTCATGGTCATCAACAAAGGTTCCGAGCGAGTTGCCGAAGTTACCGCAAGATTTACGCTCGATGCCATGCCCGGTAAGCAGATGGCTATCGATGCCGATCTGAACACGGGAGCGATCACAGATGACGAAGCCAAAGCGATGCGTGCCAAGATCCAGGAAGAATCAAGCTTCTTCGGATCCATGGATGGTGCGGTCAAGTACGTAAAAGGAGACGCTACTGCCGGTCTTATCATCACGTTCGTTAATATCATCGGCGGTATCGCCATGGGGATGCTGCGTCAGGGACTTGATTTTAACGCAGCCATTCAGAAATACACGATACTTACGATCGGTGACGGCCTTGTGTCACAGATCCCGTCGCTTCTCATATCGCTGTCAACAGGTATACTCGTAACGAAGGGTTCCAAGGAAGCGGACTTCGGTTCGGTGCTCGTATCGCAGCTGTTCGGTATGCCCAAGGCCATGTATTTTGTCGGTGGTGTCATATGTTTTCTCGGAGTGGTAACGCCCCTTAATGCGATACTGTTTCTGGCGATAGGACTTCTGTTCATAGTAAGCGGCAGGATCGTTGCGAACAACATCGAGGTTAGCAAGACTGAGAAGACCGTGGAGGCCGAGGAGGAGGAAGCGGAAGAGGTCAGAAAACCCGAGAACGTTACTTCGCTTCTGCAGGTAGATCCAATCGAACTCGAATTCGGTTACGGTATCATCCCGCTTGCGGATGTTAACCAGGGCGGTGACCTTTTGGATCGTGTCGTTATGATACGTCGTCAGGTAGCGCTCGAACTCGGTACCGTTGTTCCGATCATAAGACTGCGTGATAACATACAGCTTAATCCGAATCAGTATATCATCAAGATCAAGGGCATTCAGGTCAGTGAAGGTGAGATACTGTTCGATCACTATATGGCGATGAATCCGGGATTTGTCGAGGAGGAGATAACCGGTATCCCGACATTCGAGCCGTCGTTCCATCTGCCTGCGAAATGGATCACCGAATCGCAGAGAGAGCGTGCGGAAAGTCTCGGTTACACTGTTGTCGATCCTCCGTCGATCATAGCAACGCATTTGACAGAGATCATCAGGACTCATATTTCGGAACTGCTCACCCGTCAGGATGTTCAGAACCTTATCAACAACATCAAGGAATCGAACCCGTCGCTTGTTGATGAACTGACTCCGAAGCTGCTCGGGCTCGGTGAGATACAGAAGGTTCTTCAGAACCTGTTGAAGGAAGGTATCTCCATCCGCGATCTGCTGTCGATATTTGAAACACTTGCGGATCATGCCCCGGTGACAAGGGATACGGATGTCCTGACCGAGTATGTAAGGCAGAGCTTAAAACGTGCGATCTCCGCCAAGTATTTTGATGCGAACGAAGCAACGAGTGTCGTAACACTTGATCCGAAGATAGAGCAGGAGATCATGAATTCGGTCAAGCAGACGGAGCAGGGTGCGTATTTAACACTTGATCCCGAAAGGACGAAAGAGATCATGAAGTCCGTCGGAGATGAGACGGCCAAACTTGAAAACCTCGGAAGGAATCCGATAATCATAACGTCCCCGATAGTCAGGATGTATTTTAAAAAATTAACTGAGGATTACTATCCGGACTTAATTGTAGTATCATATAATGAGATCGATTCGAATGTTGAACTTCAATCGGTCGGAATGGTGACAGCATAAATGATAATCAAGAAGTTTCAGGGAAAAACGGAAGAAGAGGCGATGAGCGCCGCAAGGCGCGAGATGGGCGACAATGTCGTCCTGATGAGTACAAGGAGCCATAAGAAAAAGGGACTGCTATCCTTTCTTACAAGGCCGATGGTTGAAGTGACCGTCGGAATGGAAGAGGAATATGAGCGTCAGCAGAACAACGCTTTTTCACTGCTGGCCAAACAGAGCGTCAGTCAGAGTATCAACCGCGGGCTTTTCCCGTCCGAAGATATATTGCCTGATGAGCCCGAGGATACAGGCAAGACGGAGAAGGTCATTGAGCAGAGACTTGACAGCCTGCAGTCGCTTCTTGAGAAGCAGCTGAAAGCAGGAGCCGAGAAGGACGAATTCGAAAAGGGAGTTCCGGAGGATTCGACCGTATCGTTCTTAAAGCTGATATACAATACGCTTATCAGTAATGAGGTGGCTGAAAAATACGCGAACGAACTTATTGACGAGATCGGAAAGATCGATACGCAGAAGGCAAGCGTGGATCTGATACTCGGAAATATTTACCAGAAGATGATACTAAAGTTCGGACAGCCCGTGACTATCCCGCTCGGACTTGAAAAGCAGCGCGTGATCTTTTTCATCGGACCGACAGGTGTAGGAAAGACAACGACGATCGCCAAGCTTGCATCACAGCTTTGCGTTAATCATAAGAAAAAGATCGTGCTTCTTACAACGGATACATACAGGATTGCCGCAGCGGAGCAGCTGAAGACATATGCCAACATACTCAATGTTCCTTTCAGGGTCATATATACTGAAGATGAGATGATGACCGCGATAAGTGAGTTCAAGGAATACGATTACATACTTGTCGACACCGCGGGACACAGTCAGCACAATGAGGAGCAGAAGGATTCCATGGCACATTTCCTTCGCAGTGTTGATGACTCCGTTGACAAGGATACTTATCTTGTTGTGAGCGCAACGACGAAATACAGGGACCTTGTTGCGATCGCCGACGCATATTCGGAATTTACGGATTACAAACTCATCTTCACGAAACTTGATGAAACAGGTACACTCGGTAATCTTTTCAATCTCTGCATGCATACGGGTGCATCGATGTCGTATGTGACATGCGGACAGAACGTACCGGACGATATAGAAGTTTTTTCACCGCAATCCACCGTCAAGCAGCTGCTGGGAGGTAAGTGATGGATCAGGCTGAAGGACTTCGGAACATAATCAAGAGCAGTGCCGCAGCGAGCCGTCCCGGAGCGAGAGTCATCACGGTGACAAGCGGAAAAGGCGGCGTGGGCAAGTCCAACGTCTCGATCAATCTAGCTGTCCAGTTCAGACGTCTTGGAAAGCGTGTTATCATATTTGATGCGGACTTTGGAATGGCCAACATAGAGGTAATGTTCGGAGCGATCCCGAAGCATAATCTTGCGGATCTGATATATCAGGGCAAGCATATCCGTGAGATAATCACGATGGGACCGATGGACATAGGCTTTATCTCCGGCGGATCCGGGATCGCCAGTTTATCCAACCTCGGCAGGGATTATATTGATTATCTTGTCAAAAATCTCAGTGAGCTGGATCTTTTGGCAGATGTTATAATAATAGATACGGGTGCCGGGATCAGCGATGCTGTCCTGGAGTTTCTTGTGGCAAGCGGAGAGATACTTCTCGTGACAACGCCGGAGCCGACATCGATAACCGATTCGTACTCGCTGCTCAAGGCGCTTAACCGACATCCGAAGTTTGACCGGGAAAATACCGCGATCAAGGTCGTGGCCAACAAGGTTGATAACTTTGAAGAGGGAAGGCAGCTGTACACCAAACTAAACGCGGTAACGGCAAGATATCTGAAGATACCGCTTTGTCTGATAGGCGTGATCCCGGAGGATCATGAGCTTGTCAAGGCAGTAATGCAGCAGATGCCAATATCGATACAGAATCCGAATGCAAAGAGCGCACAGGCTTTTACGGATCTGGCAACGGCACTTGAGACGAATGCGAATGCGCCGGTATACCACAAGCGTGGAATGGCGGGATTTTTCGCATCGATGGTAAGGGGAAATAAATAGAGAACAAGGAGAGAAGGTATGATTTCAAAATTTGTTCAGATCGGAAATAAGATCGAGATCGAATCGATCAAAAAGACCACTGATGAACTGGGGGAGATAACAAGAAAAACATATCGGAGCGAGCTGTATGATATCGAGTCCGAAGATATCATCAAGATAGCCATGCCGATGGAGCAGAGCAAGATAGTACTCCTGCCTGTTGATGCGGAGTACAGTCTGTGCTTCTATACATCGAACGGTCTGTATCAGTGCCTTGCAAGAGTGGTGGAGAGATACAAGAGCAATAACCTCTTCGTGCTGTCGATGGAACTGGAGACGGACCTTCAGAAGTATCAGAGAAGAGAGTATTACAGGCTTAACACGGTCCTGGAAATGAAGTCCAAGGCGATAGATGATGACGGGAACAAGAACCTTCAGCAGGTTCAGTTCATAGATACGGATCTTACTTTTGACAACGGCACGATGGTGGATATCAGCGGCGGAGGTGCAAGGTTCATCTCCAAGGTACAGTATCCCAAGGGCTCACTCATAAGGTTCGTATTTTCACTGTTCGTAAACGGTTCCGTGACCGAATACAAGCTTGTGGGCAAGGTATTGAGATCAGAGCCGATGGAGAACAGGGAGGATTCGTTTGAAAACAGGATCCAGTTCGTAAATATGGTAAATGATGACAGAGAGAGTATAATCAAGTACATCTTTGAAGAGGAACGCAAACAGCGTCATCGCCAGCGCGGGACACTCTGATACCTGTCTTAAGACCCTGTTTTGGGGCATTTTGGAGGAAAAATGAAGAAAAAAATCTTAATCGTCGATGACTCTGCACTCATGAGAAGGGTGTTTTGTGATATAATCAATTCCGATGACAGGTTTGAGGTTGTAAACACTGCAACTGACGGGGCCGAAGGCTTCAAGATGATCTGCCAGAAGGAGTTTGACGCAGTCGTTCTCGATGTATACATGCCGAGAATGACGGGATTACAGCTTCTGGAGGAGATGCAGAAGTCGCGTGTGAGTGCCCGGGTGCTCATGGCGAGCACGACAACGGGTGAGGGAGCCAGGGAGACCATCGATGCACTGTCACTCGGGGCGATTGATTTTATCAAGAAGCCCGAGAATGTGGCT
>JAFZRD010000152.1 GCA_017620055.1 Lachnospiraceae bacterium | reverse complement strand
ACAGGACTTGAACCTGCACGGTCTCCCACCAGAACCTAAATCTGGCGCGTCTGCCAATTCCGCCATATCCGCATATACTGAGCAAGTGTATGTACTGGAAAAACGTCGACGCAAGTTTACTTGCACGAGACGTTTTGACTGTACATATAAGCAGCGAAGCTGCGACCGAGCATCGAAAGATGCGAGGGCACTTGCGAAGTAAACACCCTAGTCATATTACCATATTCCTATTCCACCCGCAAACCCCTCCCTTGCCCAAACAATCCCGTGATGATAAAATAAACAGTTGAGCGAAAGGAAGCAGATTTGAGCAGATATGTTGATGTAAACATATATTTTGGAAAGAAGAAGATCGGCGTGACCGCGATTTTCGCGGCAGCGGTCGTGCTTACTGCGCTCGCGTGCCTTCTTGTGATCATCCTGATACCGGGGCGTGGTATATCTACCGTGTCGCAGGGGCGCGAGCTCTTTGCGAAGGAGCGTTACATCATCCATGCCGGCGGACTTGTTGAGGGTGACAACGGTCAGAATTACGACTACACGAACTCTCTTGAGGCGCTTCACAACTGCTATGAGCAGGGCAACAGGATCGCGGAATTCGATTTCATGATAACGAGTGACGATGAGATCGTGTGCGCACACGGAGACGATGAAGAGGTAACGTGGGCACACGATGTTGAGAACGCGGGATGGAAGGATAATCCGCCGACGTTCGAGACATTCATGAACGCGAAGGTTGACGGGACGCTGACTACGATGTCGCTTGACGACCTGGCGTCGTTCATGAACGAGCACAGTGATTTTTACGTGGTAACGGATGTGAAGGATGACAACTTCCTCGTGTGCAAGCAGATACGCGAGAAGTATCCGAAGCTTCTCAACAACTTCATTATTCAGATATACCATACCGACGAGTACGACAGGATCCGCGAGCTCGGTTTTACGTATATAATCTACACGCTCTATCGCGCGACCGATACGGAGCTGACCCCCGAGGACCTGACGCGGTTCATTAAGCACCATAAACTGATCGGTGTGTGCTTCTGGGCCGATTTTGAGGAGTCTTATCCGGAAAGCTTCGAGGCACTAAAGGCAACGGGCCTGCCGCTTTTTGTCCACACGATCAATGACAGGGAACAGATGCAGAAGTTCCTGGATCTTGGACTGACCGGGATATACACCGATGTTGCAAATAAAGAGGATCAAGTAACCGAAGGAGAATAACATGGGTAACGATTATATTCTTATGTTTGTGGATTACCTGCTGATACCGTTCATTTCGCTCGGCATCGATCTGAGACGTTCGGGAAGTGAGATCAAGCTTACGCTAAAATCATTCCTGCTGTACGTTTCGTATGCCGTGGCGGTGATCATCGTCACATACGTTCTGAGGCTTGTGATCAGCCGTCTCGGGATAGGCATGAACACCGATCCGGGCTCGGATATATATACGCTGATCGCAACGGTTGTGGCGCTTATCATTCCTTACGTTAAGGAGATCATCACGACATACTGTAATGTCAGGTGCGAGATAAAAGGCAAGGATCCTAAATGAAAAAGCTGCTGTTTGTGATTTTCGCCGTGGCGCTCTTTGTCGACACGGTGGTCTCGGGATTGTTCTCATGGTTCCTCGTGTCGTTCGGCGTCTCGTTCCGTGAGATAATCTATACGGTAAAATCCCCCCTTAAAGGTGCGAATAACGATTTCTTCCTTGGCGCGCTCAGGTTCGTGGGACCTATGTTCGCGCTGTTTATCGTGCTGCTTGTTGTTTGCGGCCTGCTTTATTTCGGGCTTCGCAGATATCTGTCGCTCGATATCGTTGTGGGGAAAAAAGAGAAGAGGATCGATGGGATCAGCCTTCTGTCGGCGGTCGTGTTTGTCGGGGCGGTCGCGTACAGCATCTTTATCCTGAGGAGCATCGATACGAGACTTGAGATCAGCAGATTCATCAGTGATTACAACTCGAGGACTGAGCTTTATGAAGATTATTACGTGAAGCCGGATGAGACGAAGATCGAATCGGATAAGAAGAAAAATCTCATCTATATTTACATGGAGAGCATGGAGACGACGTATGCTTCGCGCGACGTCGGCGGTGAGCAGCCGGAGGAAAACTACATCCCGAACCTGACAAAGATCGCGGAAGAGAATATTTCATTTTCGGACGAGGACGGACTCGGAGGGTTCATCAGCGCGAAGAACACCGACTGGACGATGTCCGCGATATGGGCGACGCAGACCGGCGCGGCGTTTGAGTTCCCGATCGGCGGAAATGAGGACTTCGGCAATCAGGAACATTTTGCGAAGAATACGATGACGCTCGGGGATATCCTGAAGGACAAGGGTTATCATCAGGAATTTCTGTGCGGGAGTGATTCGACGTTCGGCGGAAGGCGTGCGTTCTTCGAGCAGCACGGCGATTTCAGGATATATGACCTTTATACCGCGGAGGAGGAAGGATACCTCACGCCTGAAGAGGAGGTCAACTGGGGAATTGAGGACTGGCGGCTTTATGAGATCGCAAAGGACGAGCTGACCAGGATGGCGGCCGATGAGGAGCCGTTCAACTTCACGATGCTGACGGTCGACACGCATCACTATGACGGCTGGATCTGTCCGCTGTGTGAGGACACATATCCGGATCAGCTTGCAAACGTGCTCATCTGCGCGGACAAGCAGATCAAGGGCTTTCTTGACTGGTGCAGTCAACAACCCTGGTACGACGATACCGTGATAGTTATACAGGGCGATCATCCGCGTATGGATCAGGCGCTCGTGACTGATGTGCGCGACAGGATGGTATATAACTGCTTCATCAATACGGGTTACGACAAGGGGACTTTGAACATCAGGAACAGGCAGTTCAACACGATGGATATGTTCCCTTCGGTGCTGGCCGCGATGGGATACACGATCCCCGATGACCGGCTCGGTCTCGGAACGAACATGTTCTCCGGCAAAGAGACACTGTGTGAACAGCTCGGTAGCGATTACATCGACGCGGAAGTCCAGAAATATTCGCAGTTCTATGCGGACAATTTCTATTAATACAAAGCGGAGAATTCCTATTGAAAAATGGCGCCGTTATGATAAAATCGTAACGGTGTTTTTATTTGTGTGATTTCAATAAAGAAACAGAATTTCAGAAAAGGAGTACAGTTATGAATCTTTCACCTCTTCAAAAAGCAAGATACGAGTACACTCCGAAGCTTCCCGGCATGCTTCGCGCCGGCATTTCGGAGATCTGTGTTAAGGACGGAGAAGCAACGTCTTCCGTTGCGGATCAGGACAAGATCAAGGCTCTGTTCCCCAATACATACGGTAAGAACGAGATCACGTTCATGAAAGGCAGCAACAATTCACCCGCTAAGAAGCAGGTCGTCGGCGTTATCCTTTCCGGCGGACAGGCACCCGGCGGACATAACGTTATAAGCGGTCTTTACGATGCACTTAAGGCTACGGATAAGAACAACGTTCTTCTCGGCTTCAAGGGCGGCCCGAGCGGACTGATCGATGATGATTTTGTTGAGTTTGATGATGCGTTCATCGATGCATACAGAAATACGGGCGGATTCGATATCATCGGTTCCGGAAGAACAAAGCTCGAGACCGAAGAGCAGTTCAAGATCGTTACCGAAGTTGCAAAGAAGCACGGCCTTACAGCCATCGTTATAATCGGCGGTGACGATTCCAATACTAACGCAGCTGTTCTTGCAGAGTACATGGCAGCGAACAATACAGGTGTTCAGGTCATCGGATGCCCGAAGACGATCGACGGCGACCTTAAGAACGAGGACATCGAGGCTTCATTCGGATTCGATACCGCAACGAAGACATATTCGGAGCTTATCGGAAACATCGAAAGAGATGCGAACTCAGCCAAGAAGTACTGGCACTTCATCAAGGTCATGGGAAGAAGCGCGAGCCACGTGGCCCTCGAGTGTGCGCTCGAGACACAGCCCAACATCTGCCTTATAGGTGAGGAAGTTGCGGCTAAGAAGATGTCTCTTTCACAGATCGCTTCGCAGATCGCGGATTCGGTTGAAAAGAGAGGAAACGCAGGCAATAACTTCGGTGTTGCCATCATTCCCGAAGGTATCGTAGAGTTCGTACCCGAGTTCTCAAAGCTGATCGCTGAGATCAACGAGCTTCTTGCAGGCGCCAACACAGAGAAGTTCAACGCGCTTCCGGATTGGGATGCGAAGTATGATTTTATAGAAAAGGGACTTACAAAGGAATCGATGAGCGTATTTGCGATCCTTCCGCAGCTCATCCAGCAGCAGCTCTTCCTTGAAAGAGATCCTCACGGAAACGTTCAGGTTTCACTCATCGAGTCAGAGAAGCTCCTGTCCGCACTT